>NZ_MVKW01000018.1:0-1176 GCF_002018395.1 Acinetobacter sp. ANC 5600 | reverse complement strand
AGCTGAGCAGCATGGGATTGAGTTATGCGTTGATCGCAGATTTCCTGCAAGACCGACAATCGTTTAAGTTCTTTATCCGACATAGACACCAACATATCAAACCGTCCGCTAAGGAAATTGCAGAAGTGCATATTCTAAAAGCGGACATTTTTACTTTGGAGAAACCGGACATTTCTATTTTGGAGTTACAAAAGCATTTCGTATAACCACCATTATGTTAAATGGACTTAATCAAAGTAAGTTTTTTCTGGCAACTGTTCTAGATATTCGAAGAATTGTTGTATTTGATCTTCTGTAACTCGTGCTGTCGATATGGGAGGCAGCTCATCTCTTCCAAAAAAACCTACTTCTGGAGTTTCAATACTGGGTGCTAATTCCCCACCTACAATCTCACACCAAAAAAATGCTTTATAAACGTGGAGAAACATTGGGGGGTGAGGATGCTTTCTTCTGTCTGTTAGAGCTAAAAGTTTAACTGCTTTAACTTCTAACCCAGTTTCTTCTAAAACTTCTTTTTCAGCATTTTCTGCTGCTGAGAAGCCTACATCAGCCCATCCTCCGGGAATGGACCATAATCCATCTTGAGTTTCTTTAGCCAATAAAATTTTCTTTTCTTTAAAAACTACTGCACGTACATCCACTTTTGGCGTAGCGTAACCCACATCCTGAAGAACATTAGGAATAAAGTCTTTAGTATCAATTTCTTTTAGTTCAATTAAAGTTTTAACATGTTCAAGCAATTGCTCATATCTTTCTTTGTCATAAACATCTTTTGAATAGTACAAACCTGATTGTGCTAATCCAGTAATCTGATTTAGAGTTTCAATCCATTCAACAGAATCTTTCATATCGTTTTTTCAATCTTGATGAGCAAAAGAATAAGTGTAGCACTATTCAATTTAGCTAAAATTAACATAATACGGATTATACGTAATGCGCTTGTTAGAACCCATCTAAAGTGTCTATATTCTCACCAATAAAAATGTCTAGTTTATGATGGTTTTTATCACCATGGACTGGATATAAATATAGATGCTGATCACTATGTCTGACAAAGAAATTCAACGGCTTGCAGTTCTGCAAGACGTTCGAGATCATCGTATTACCCAGGTCCGTGCTGCTGAAATCCTAAATCTTTCCACCCGTCAAATTACCCGGTTATTGCAGAAGCTCAAT
>NZ_MVKW01000017.1:0-5228 GCF_002018395.1 Acinetobacter sp. ANC 5600 | reverse complement strand
GGTATCTTTGTACAAATCGGCTTGTTACCAAACACTGATTTCTTAAAAGAAACAGCAGTTGAACTTTCAAACCGTGGTGAGATCGTAATTAACGAGCGCAACGAAACCAATGTGAAAGGTGTATTTGCTGCCGGTGACTGTACAACAGTACCGTACAAACAAATCATCATTGCAACAGGTGAAGGCGCGAAAGCATCATTGTCTGCTTTTGATTACATCATCCGTTCGGGTCAATAAAAGAAAGGCCAGTGTGTTTCGAGAAACACACTGGCCGCGCTGAATGTTGTCATTAGAATATTATTTTTCTTAATATTCTCGTTTTACAGGAACTTTGGACGCTAACACCGGAGTTCCTTTTTTTTTCTGCAAAATTAGGATTCAAAAATGTCCCCACACATTTTGAACCCTATTCGTTGCCCAGCTATTTTTGTTTTACAACCTTATTTTTATACTTTCCCCAAGGTTGTTTCTCTATATAAAGTGGATTAAGCAAGTCTTACGCCAATCACACCATGCATTTAAGATTTAAATAAATTCAAACCCTTAAACTTCTCCAATAAATCAGTTTGGCTTTCGATATGCTCCGGATGCGGAATAATGCACTCAATCGGACAAACTGAAACGCAAGTTTGGTGCTCATAGAAACCGACACATTCAGTACAACGCGCGACATCAATTTCATAAATCTTTGAGCCTTCATAAATGGCATCATTGGGACATTCAGGTAGACACATGTCACAATTGATGCATTTATCTGTAATCAACAAAGCCATAAAGCGAACTCAAGCCTGATACGCTAAAGACGAAGCCGAAATATCCACTGTCGAATTGGGTAAGTTACGAATCAGTAAGGCATAGCGCATATCGACATCGGCAGGCACAGGAATATCCACGATATGACCTGAACCTTTGGCATCGTCAATTAGATTACCTTTTTTATCTTTCATTTCAGTTAAAACGAAGGTGATGTTGCCTGAAGTGGTCATCAGTTCTAAAGAATCACCTACAACAAAACGGTTTTTCACTTCGATTTTAAGAGAGTCGCCATTGCGTTCTAAAACTTCACCTACAAACTGTTGATGATCAAAACGTGAAGAGCCGGTTTCATAGTTCTGATATTCACTATGAACATGGCGGCGTAGAAAACCTTCGGTATAACCACGGTTCGCAAGACCTTCAAGCTGAGACATGAGAGCAGGGTCAAACGGTTTACCAGAAAGGGCATCATCGATGGCTTTACGATAAATTTGAGCGGTACGCGCACAGTAGAAGTAAGACTTGGTACGGCCTTCAATTTTTAAAGAATGAATGCCCATCTTGGTTAAACGGTCTACATGCTGTACAGCACGCAAGTCTTTTGAGTTCATGAAATAAGTGCCATGTTCATCTTCTTCGGCAGCAAACATGTCTTCTTCATTGCGTTGTAATAAAACCGGCTCGCCGAATTGGTGTTGTTCTAGGGCGTGTTGCTCATCGGCATTTTTATTATTGCAGCATGATGATTCTTCAATTTGTGTGACTGGAATAACATCACCAGTTTCATCTTCAACTGCATCGTGAATTTTATAATCCCAACGGCATGCATTGGTACATGCACCTTGGTTTGCATCACGTTTATTCATATAGCCAGAAAGTAAGCAACGACCGGAGTAAGCCATACATAATGCACCATGTACGAAAACTTCAATTTCCATATCAGGTACATTGTGTTTAATTTCTTCAATTTCTTCGATTGATAATTCACGTGACAAAATGACACGTGTCAGTCCCATATTTTTCCAAAATTTAACCGTTGCCCAGTTCACCGCATTGGCTTGTACAGACAAATGAATGGAAACTTCTGGAAAATGTTCACGCACCATCATGATCAGACCAGGGTCAGACATGATCAGTGCATCAGGATTCATGGCAACCACAGGTTCAAGGTCACGGATGAAATTTTTCAGTTTTGAGTTATGCGGTTGGATATTCACCACCACATAAAACTTTTTACCTAAAGCATGGGCTTCTTCAATGCCAATTTTTAAATTGTCATGGTCGAAAGCATTATTGCGCACACGTAAGCTATATCGCGGCTGACCTGCATACACGGCATCTGCGCCATAAGCAAAAGCGTAGCGCATGTTTTTCAATGAGCCAGCAGGTGAGAGGAGTTCGGTTACGTGTTGAATCGTCATGTCAATAAAGGCATAAAAAATTTATGGCTTTATTGTAGTGATCTAAAAAAAGGATTCAACCAAGTATTTTAGTTGGGTTTTCAAGATATTCCGTTTTCCAAATGTTTTAAAATTTGGCAATCATTGATTTGGCTGGTTTCATTACAACTGGCACGGAGCGTACTTAACTGTATTTTAAAATTTTCTAATTCTTTAATTTTTTCAGAAACTTGACGAATGTGATTATCAATTAATTCATTCACGGCATGACAGCTTTGTGTAGGTGATTGCTCAAGTTCAAGCAGGGTTTGAATCTCGGTGAGAGAAATATCGAGGTTTCGACAGCGCTTAATAAAAACCAAACGTTTGTACATTTCTTCATCATAATAGCGATAATTGTTGTCTGCGCGGAAGCTAGGTTTCAGCAGTTTTTTCTTTTCATAAAAGCGAATACTGTCAACGCTTACCCCAGATTTGGTGGACAATTCTTTAATCAAATAATGTTTTTGTACGTTCATGCTTGACCTTGGAGTGAGTCCATAGTTTTGAATAAGAATAATACAAATCCATTGATTTTTAAATTGGAGCACATTTATGGCATGTACATGTAGTCATGAGCCAGCACCAAGCAAACCCAACAGTAAATTTCGTATCGCGCTTTGGATCGCCTTAATCATTAACGCCATGATGTTTTTGGTGGAACTGATTGGCGGGGCTTATGCACATTCTTCTGCGCTTTGGGCGGACTCGTTAGATTTCTTTGGTGATGCTGTTAATTATGGAGTTTCATTAGCCGTGCTTGGCGCCAGCTTATATTGGCGTGCAACAGTCGCCTTAGTGAAAGGTTTTGTTATGGCAGTGTTTGGGATCGTGGTGATTGCCAAAGTGCTCTATGCCTATGCCAATGGGATCGCACCTGAACCGATCACCATGGGTATAATTGGTATCTTGGCTTTAGCCGCTAATGTCATCTGTGCATACGTCTTATATGCTTTCCGTGAAGGTGACTCCAATATGCAATCTGTTTGGCTATGTAGCCGTAATGATGCGATTGGTAACGTCGCGGTGATCTTGGCGGCTGTTGGGGTATTTGGTACAGGCAGTCTATGGCCAGATTTGATTGTGGCCGCAATCATGGCAATTTTAGGTTTAACGGGCGGTTATCAGGTGATTCGAAAAGCACTGCAAGAGCGTAAGCAAAAAAATATTCTGAGTACCCCTTGCTCTTAAATACTTACTCTTAAATCCACCGTTAATGGCATTCATTTCAGCAAGGTTTTTAACGCAGAGGAATAGTCGTTAAATCGCTAGTTGATATTAAAATAGCAGTCAGTTTTATACGAAATTTTCCTGACTGCTATATCGATAAATCTTCTGAAATCAGACTGTATTTAATGGGATGCTGAAGTTTTATCTACAGACTCCCATTAAGTTATGCTTTACAATAGCGCGCGAAAATCATGTTTAAAAATTAGGTTTTCTACCTTAAAAGCTTTATGTTTAGGCCCCATTGGTGCATCAGGTAAATTAAATGTCGAAAAAGCAAGACATCATTAACGTTGCGCTCCAACTCTTCAATTCTTATAGCTATAACTCGATTGGTATAGATCGAATTATTGGGGAATCGGGCGTTGCTAAAATGACGTTTTATAAATATTTCCCCTCTAAAGCCAAATTAATTGAAGAATGTCTCGTGATTCGAAATCTTAATTTACAGGAATCACTTGAAGCTGCTATTGCAGAATGTGATCCAGAAGACCATCTTTCGCATATTAAAACCATTTTTGCTTGGTACGATGCTTGGTTTCGTACCGCAGATTTTAATGGTTGTATGTTTCAAAAAGCAGTAGAAGAAATATCTAAAGTTTATCCTTCGTCATTACAACCTGCGATCGATTATAAAGACTGGCTCAAATCAAAACTAAGTACTGCCTTGCAACATCTGGGCATTCAGCAAACTGAACAACTCGCTGCATTTCTGAGTAGTATTTTGGATGGCATGACTATCCAAGCCCAAATTGACCCCAACCAAGTGCATTTAGCAGATTATTGGAAGCGAGTTGAAACCTTAATTCGTTTTGAATTGGCTGCTTAAAAATTTGTTTGTAGGCATCTAGGGTTTAAATCTAGCGACGACTTATTTGTATTGATTAACAATCAATTTTTTTCAAATACTTTAAGATTCTAAGAAAATAAAAAGCGCGATTATTTGGGGTAATCGCGCTTTGCTGACAATTGTGCGTTCAAATCATTCACTTTGTTAGCTTAAGTCAATGATTTGATTTTCGAACGTTTTATACGTTTTCTCTCATTTATATTTTTACCCTCTGAATGCTAAATTCATTCGGTTTTTGCAGCAAAATAGACAGACTTGTCTGTTTTTTTGAATTATAGGGGATCTTAGGTGAATTACAAGACAGGAAAGAAAGGTTTGTGTGTTTTTTAATCTAGCTTAAGTTTAAATTAATCCACTATTTTTAAAGATAATATTAAAAAATTGATCATTAAGCTCGATGTAAATTAGATGATAAAACTATTTTTACATTTATGTGAGTGACGCTACGTGTTGGATGCAAGTGCATGGTCTAAGACCATTTTTTGAATATTTTATATGCAATAAGTATTTAGTGCGTGGGTTCTCAGCTTTTTATTTTTAAGTGAATTTTTGAATCGTGGATTTTACATAACGAAACATCTTCTATGGTTTTAAGCATTAAGTTTATTGATGAATTTGACTAAACTAGCAGCAAAATTATTTCCATGATTACAATTTAGAATTTTTATTATGTTAGGCAAAATATTTGCTGTATTAGAACAATTGGGTCTATCCGCCCAAAAACGTGCCATTCATGTGCAATTTTCCAACCCTGCGTTGAATGATGAGCTTTTTATTCAACGTATTGATGGGGAGCATGTCTTAAACCAAGGCCTGCAAGCGACTTTGATTTGCCTATCTACTAATGCACTTATTCCACTAAAACAATTTATTGGCGCACAAGTTGCCGTTGATCAAGTGACCGATCAGGGCGAACTCTTCCGTACCACGGGTATTATTACCGAAGCCACCCAAGG
>NZ_MVKW01000016.1:0-10244 GCF_002018395.1 Acinetobacter sp. ANC 5600 | reverse complement strand
CGACAATAGCAAGAGTGAACCACCTGATCCCTTCCCGAACTCAGAAGTGAAACCTCTTAGCGCTGATGGTAGTGTGGGGTTACCCATGTGAGAGTAAGTCATCGCCAGCTCATTATTCGAAACACCCCCTGACTAGTCCAGGGGGTGTTTTTTTATGCGTGAGGGAAAAGAGGGAAGAAGAAAAGCAAAAGCACAAAATAGGAAAACGAGAGATATTTAAAAAGAAGAAAGCTAAACAGCGCAAAAAATTTACATCAAGGTGAGCTTATATTCTTTATAGTGAAGTAGGGTCTCAATGTATAAAAAGAATAGGATGTACATATGCTCCAAAATCTCGATGAAGTGTCTATTTTAGAGATATTGCAGCAACGCTTTGTGGCAAATATGCAGCGTCATCCAGAATTAATTTGGGATAATGTAAGAAACAATTGATTGCATAGCCCTCAAAACTAAAAATTTTAATCGAAATGGAAAATACAGGCGGTGAGCCAGATATTGTGACGCTGAATCGGCAATCTCATGACCTGATATTTTATGATTGCAGCTTAGAGTCACCAAAGCTTAGACGAAGCTTGTGTTATGACCGTGATGCCTTGGAGAATCGGAAGGATCATCCTCCCAAAAATAACGTAATAGACATGGTTCGAGACATCGGTGCTCAGCTTCTGACAGAAGAGGACTATCGAGCGATACAGCAAGTTTTTCATTTCGATTTAAAGACTTCGAGCTGGATTTTGACGCCAGTTGATATTCGGCAAAAGGGCGCGGCACTGTTTTGTGACCGACGTTATTATCATGTATTTAGCTACCATAATGGTGCACAGTCATATTATGCGTCTCGTCGATTTCGCTGTTAGCTAGTGATCGCTTAATCTCAGTGCTCTCAATGCATTTAAAACAATCAAGAGCGTTCAAACGGGCTTTTCTAAAGATGTAATTACGTTTGTTTTTTAGACATTTAAAATTTTTCTAAACTAAAGATAGAAATAAATGATGGTGTGTCGTTCTGAAGTTTAATGAAAGAATAGAAGAATTAGACCTAAAAACTAGGATATTATGATTTAAAAAAATCAGTTAAATAATCATATATTGATAATGTTTAATAATTAAACTAAAACATGAAAAATAACACAATTAACATGCACTTATAAGCAATTCGATTTATTAAACATACGTCTAATATCCCTAGAAATTACTGTTCCGTATATTCCGTGGCTGTTGAATTTTACTTAAAAATTCAATGAATGTTATGGACAAGTACTCATGGGAGATGAGAACGATGACAACGGAAAAAATAGACATAAATTCTGTAGTCGATAAGGCTAAATTTACCCCGTTCCACTTCAATGTAGTGGCTTGGTGCTTATTGATTATTTTATTTGATGGCTACGATTTAGCGATTAATGGCGTGGTTTTACCATTATTGATGCAAGACTGGGGCTTAACTGCAATGCAAGCGGGGATGCTTGCCAGTACTGCGCTCGCAGGCATGATGTTTGGTGCCATGTTCTTTGGTTCTTTAGCAGATAAGATTGGCCGTAAAAAAGTCATCATGATCTGTATTGTTTTATTTAGTGGTTTGACCTTTGCCGGTGGTTTTGCGTCAAATCCAACAGAATTTGGTATTTTGCGTTTCTTGGCTGGTTTAGGGATTGGCGGTGTAATGCCTAACCTTGTGGCTTTAACGTCGGAATACGCGCCGCAGAAGATGCGTAGCACACTAGTAACGACGATGTTTAGTGGTTATGCAGTCGGTGGTGTGATGGCGGCACTTTTAGGTTCATGGTTCACCCCTGACTTTGGTTGGCAAATCATGTTCTTTATTGCAGGTATTCCACTTTTCCTTTTACCTGTGATTTGGAAATTCTTACCTGAATCTTTGGCATTTATGGTGAAAGAAAACAAACAGGAAAAAGCCCGCAGTATCGTGAAGCGCTTAGCGCCTGAAGTGAAAGTGACTGAAAATACAGTGTTCACTTTACCACAAGAAAATGTACCTGAAGCTGCTAACGTGGTGAGTTTGTTCCGCCGTGGTCGTGCCGTAAATACATTATTGTTTTGGGTGGCGTTCTTTACGTGCCTATTGACCATGTATGCGCTGAGCAGCTGGTTGCCAAAACTGATGATGGCAGCCGGTTATTCTATGGATAACAGCTTAATGTTCATGATGGTCATGAACGTGGGCGCAGTTATGGGTATTGTTGGCGGTGGCATTTTGGCTGACCATTTCCATTTAAAACCTGTGCTGATGGTTTTGGGTATGATGGGCGCGATTGTGATGAGCTTGATGGGCTTCCAGTCTAATCAGTTCATGCTATACATCTTGGTGTTCTTGGCAGGTGCAGCATCTATTGGTTCGCAAATGCTGCTGTACAGCTATGTGGCGCAGTATTACCCACTTGCTGTACGTTCGACGGGTATTGGTTGGTCTTCTGCAATTGGACGTATGGGCGCAATTGTAGGCCCGATTTTGATTGGTGGTTTGCTCGGTATGAACTTACCTGCGCATTTCAACTTTATGGCGGTAGGTTTACCTGTACTGATTACTGCGATCGCGGTTGCGTTGATTATGCATGAAAATGACAGTGATAAGATTGATGTTAAAGAAGCATCTACAGCCAAAGCTTAAGTTGTGATTCTTTAAAAAGAAAAGCCTCCGTAAGGGGGCTTTTTTATGCTATAAAATTTAATTTTAAAAATAAATTAAAGAAATGAGTGAAGAACAATTAATAGCTGAAGCAATTTTGCAACTTAAACAAGAATCCAATGTTATTAAAGATTATATTTTCCCAATAGCTATGGCACTCTTTTCCTCATTGATTGGTGCAATAGTTGGGTATAAGGTTTATTTAAGACAAGAGAAACTTGGTATTGAAAAGGAAAAGCTAAATATAATTAATAAATGGATTTTACTTTCAAATGAAGTACAGCAAGATTTACTTGCCATTAAACAAAATTACATTAAAGGAGTGAATAAAGATCCTTATAAGCGAATTTTTAATATACCAACGATACTTTTAAATAAAAAAAACTATAATTTAGAATATCAAGAGTTAGCGTTTATTGAAAATGTCAGCCCTTCAAAATTTTCTCATATACCCTATTTAAGAACAATTTTTGAAAACTATATAAATTTAGTTTCAATATGGGCTAAAAGAAATGAGCTCAATGATGAAGTTAAGGCGCAAATAATTAATAAAATTCCTCAAAATTTAACTTATTTTGATGTTTCTAGAGAGTTAATAGATAAATCAGTGGATCAAAGCAAGTTTGCGGCCTTAATTGATTTAACTGAAATTGTAATTAGATACACTGATGACTTAATAATTGAACTTGAATCACTTAATAATGAACTGCCATTAATATCCAAAAAAGCAGTTGACATGAAATGCTTAAAAAATTTTGGCTCAATTTTGAATTATGGAAGGAGTACAAGTATTGAGTTACTTTCAGAATGTCCTTTACCTGATTTCAAAAAATTATCAACAATCCTAGGACGTTCAGAGGAAGAACTTATGGCAAGATATAACCCATTATTTAAAAAATAATTTAAGGTTTGCATTATGAAACTCAACTCATTCTCCCCAATCCCTGAAGATGATGAAGAACTGCATCTGCCTGAACTGGTGTACTGGGCATCTTTAGGTGAACTTGCAGAAGTCGAAAAATCATTGGCAAATGGCACAGACGTAAACTCTGCCGATGACGAAGGCTATAGCGCACTGCATGCAGCAGCAGAAAATGGCTATTTAGACGTAGTGAAGCTGTTGGTAGAGAAAGGTGCAAATGTACAGCATAAGACCCAATACACAGCATTAGAGCTTGCAGAAATGGCAGGCAATGATGATGTAGTGGCATACTTAAAAAATTTGTAAGCCATACATCTTATAAAGTAGATTCATAAAATACCCGCATGCAATATGCGGGTATTTTCATTTTAGAATTATTGTTGCTGTTGCTGTTGCTGTTGCTGTTGCTGTTGCTGTTGCTCAAGCTCCTGCTGAATCGCTTGATTAAACGCAGGCAAGTCATCTGGACAACGAGAAGTAATGAGCACCCAACCACTCGTATTACAGCGGTGCACCTGCTCATCGACCCAATGTGCACCCGCATTTTCCAAATCCAAACGAATACTTTTATAAGACGTCAGAGTTTTATCACGAATTCGTTCAGCATTAATGAGCGCCCAAGGACCATGACAAATTGCAGCAATAGGTTTTTGATGGTCAGCAAAGTTTTGAATAAGTCGCAGTGCATCTTCATCGATCCGTAGATGATCTGCATTGACAGTTCCGCCTGGAATTACTAACACATCATAGTCTTCAGCATTTACGCTGCTCAATTGGGCATTGGGTTGAACTTCAGCTTCGACCTTTTTGTCGGCTTTTACTGTTTGGACAACCGCATGCTTAATAGCGGCATGAATGGCTTCAATTCCCTTTTCATTTAAATAATTTAATGGTTGGATCAGCTCGTCATGTTCAACACCGACATTTGACGTTATCACTAAAGCTTTTAAAGTCATGATTGACTCCTTGCAATGAGGATTGTCTACCACGCTAACAAGCTGACGGATTTGGGTATGTAATAATTTCGCAGGAAACTGTAAGAAGTTTTGACAGAGATGTTATGCGAAAGTTCTAGATTAGAGCGAACTTTTAAAAATCAGCTAGAAAAAGAAAACCCCAACATCCTGTTGGGGTTTTCTTCGTATTTCGTGTTCTAGATACAACTCCTTGTCATATCTCACATCCTGATGCAGAAACTTATTGTTATTGTTTTATGTTTCGGAAACTTCCTGTCTCCTGATAACTGTAGATTAGGCCTGTTTCAGAAACTTGGAAAGCCGCAATTTTCTGCATGTCATGTAAGCCAAAACGTACAAAATTATTCTGTTACCTTTGCAAAGAAAAATCATCTGATTAATTGATTAGAATCAAATGATTATAAAAGGGAAGGGAACAGTAAATGAAACAATGCTTACAATATTTTCGAACGCCTAGCCTTATCGTCGGCATCCTGATGATCGCCGCATGCCATGCAGGAAGCACTACATCTAAAGCACAAGATCAAACACCAAGCCAAGCTCAAAATTCTGCACAAGTCCAGCAAGAACAGCGCTTTAAAATACAAAAAATCGCTCAATTTAATGAGCCTTGGGCCATCCAGCCGCTCTCAGACGGCCGTATATTGCTGACTGAAAGAAAAGGTCAACTGATCATCTTTAATCCTCAAAACCAGCAGAAAATACAGGTGAAAAACCTTCCTAAAGTTGCCTATGGCGGACAAGGCGGCTTAGGTGATATTGCACTTGATCCGCAGTTTGAAAAAAATCATCAGATATATCTGAGCTATGCAGAAACAGGACAGGGTGGTTATGGCGCTATCATCGAAAAAGCCACTTTAAACCTCAATGAAGCTGTGCCAAGTTTAAAACAGCGAAAAATCATTTGGAGGCAAATTCCAAAAGTAGAAGGTCAAGGCCATTATTCACACCGAATGCAGTTTGGCGCAGATGGAAAATTATGGGTGAGTTCGGGCGAACGTCAGAAGTTTGATCCTGCACAAGATCTGCAGTCAAATTTGGGTAAAGTGCTGCGCTTAAATAGTGATGGAACACCTGCTGCAGATAATCCATTTCAGACCCAAGGCGAGGTTGCAAAGCAAGTGTGGAGCTTCGGGCACCGTAACCCTTTAGGCATGGCATTTGATGCAAAACAGCAGCTTTGGGTGGCTGAGATGGGCCCGAAAGGCGGTGATGAGTTAAATCTCGTGCAGCGTGCGAAAAACTATGGCTATCCGCATGTGTCGAATGGCGATCATTATGATGATCAACCGATTCCTGATCATCATACACGGCCTGAATTTGAAGCGCCGCTCATCAGTTGGACACCTGTGATTTCACCATCCAGTCTGATGTTTTATCAGGGCGATCGTTTCCCACAGTGGAAAAATAAGGCCCTGATTGGTGGCTTATCTTCACAAGCGATTGTAATTGTTGATACAGAGCTTAAACCTGTCCAAGAAACACAACGAATTGCCATGCCACAGCGTATCCGTGGACTCATTGAAGCCAAAGATGGCAGTATTTGGGGCATTGAAGATGGAGAAAAGGCATGGTTATTCAAAATTGAGCCGAAATAGCGACTAAAAAATAAACAAAAAATTCAAAAAATAAAAAAAAGCCCCTACGGGGCTTCTCACATACAGGCCTACACGAATTTTAAATACGTCAGCTAAGCCGCATAGTGCTCATCGGCATTAAATGCATTGGCTTGAATTTGAATCAATTTACGATTTCCCTGTTCTCCATTCATCCGCCAATGCGCAATTTTAATATTATCCACAATAGCAACATCGCCTTTATGCCATTGTAAAAGCAGAGCATCTTTATACATCGCATCAAAAAATTGCTGTTTTTCGGTATCGTTCCATTCAATTTGTTGACCTTCTGGCGTGTAAATTTCCCATGTCAGTTGCATGCCGTCCGCCGTTGAATCGATTTCAATCTCCCCTCGATTTTCAAAGCAATTTTTCGCGGCCTGATGGGTAAATGGATTGGTATTATTGGCAAAAGCCCACGGCTGAATCACATGCTTTTTTGTATCGGGGTGATGAATCACCAGTGGCGAACGCTGCAAGGTTAGTTTGGCTTTTTTATCTTGTCGAATCTCTAAACTAAACGGGCTCTTTTTCAGCAATAATCGGTCAAATAGTCCCACCTCACGTGCCGAAACATAAGAAAAATGGTTCCATGCGCCGAGATATTTTTCTTGTAGATATTTAGGAAAATTCTCCCAAATTTGCTCTAAGTTATTGAACCCAGTTTCTGCCAAATACGTCGAAGGTTCCTGACAGAATAAGGCGATATAACGCGAGCGTTCTGAGCGCACGCCACCTTCAACATGCGGGCCTTGTACCGAGTTTTCGACTGGACCCAATTGCACTGTGTTGCGGTCGATATAACGACGGTAGTCACCTGCGCCGAGCAATTTCTCGCTGTATTTTCGCATCCATGATGCAACCCAGCTGGGCATATTGGGGTTAAATGCATTCCATGGGGTAAACTGGAAATATTGTTCAATCAGTTGGTTAAATTGTTCGGGTTGCTCGATGTTAAAACCACGAAACAGTAAGATGCCATTTTCATGGATTTGTTGTAAAAGCTCTTGTCGATGCGCGCCGATATATTGTGCAAGATCTTGCGGGCTATTGTGTTCTGGAGCGGCATGAAAAATTCGGGTAAAACTATTCAGTTGTTGCTGTTGCAATTGCATAGGTCATTCTCTAATTTTTTAATTCAATTTTTATTGTTGTCGCCTAATCCCTAAGCGCTGACAGTTCGAGCTGCTGAACTCGCAGCCGTTATTCTGTCTAAATTCTCTGCCGATTATAAGTACAGTTTTACTGTTGCGATGTAAGTATTGTTGATAAATTGCGATTTTTCGACGAATAGAGCGCGATCGTTGAATGAATGACGACATGAAAAAAGCCCTCGACATCCTATCGAGGGCTTTTTAGATTCATTCTAAAGATATGACTCCTGTCATACCGATCAGCGTTCCTGCTGCATGTGCATTATTTATTTTTATTGCAAGACATCCTGTCTCTGTATGTTCTTACTATAGGCGCGTTGCTGTTGAGGCTACAGGCGTAAATACTGCAAGTGCTGTAGGTAAATGCCTACAGCAGAACGTCGCTAAATCCTGCTAGTGTAGTGATCTAAATAACAACAATGAGTTTCGCGCATGCCTGCAACACAAATCGATATACGGATGCAATACAGCATAGAACAAGAGCAACAGCTGATAAATGCTGTCTTTGACGCCATACAACAGAGTTTTCAATTGCCTCGATATGACCGCAATATACGTTTGCAAGTGCATGCGCCACATCGGTTTCAGGTGTTTGATCATTTGACGCAGCCTGAGCGCTTTACGCATATCACCATTGATTGTTTTGCGGGACGAACCTTAGCAACCAAGCGTAAGTTATATCAATTACTGGTGCAAAATTTGGTGGAATTTGGTATTCCAGCAGACCATATCATCATTACCTTACGTGAAAGCCCTCTAGAAAATTGGGGGATTCGAGGTGGTCAAGCCGCCTGTGATGTTGATTTAGGTTTTCAGGTGGATGTTTAGTCTGTGCAAATACATGGATTGTTGCTTTCATGAAGCCTAAACGAAAAAGCCCCGACATCCTGTCGGGGCTTTTTCGGATTCATTCTAGCGGTATAACTCCTGTCCTACCGTTAAGCTTCCTGCTCATTGTCTTATCATTGTTGTTTTATGTTCAGTGACATCCTGTCGCTGTATGACCTTAATATAAAAGTAATCCAATAACGTGAATAGTGTCTATTATCCGCATCTGATGTAAGCCAAAACGTACAACACCTAAATTATCATTCTGTCCGTCGCGTCAATGTATTGCACAGCATTAAGGCTATCGACCGTTAGATCTATGCATCCATATTATCTAAACCGCTTTTAAAACAGCAGGAAGCTGGTTTTGATGTGATTAAAATCTTCATCAGCGGTGTTACATATTTTTGCGATTAATTGGTTGAATGGTGAACTAATTTATCAGACATTAAAAATTCATAATGAAAAATATACAGGGAATAAGATCGATGCTAAGAATACTTACACAACAACGGACGACATCAAAACTTCAGCTCACATTAGGCTGCGTTATTGCGCTTAGTGCTTCAGCAAGTTGGGCAGCATCTCCACAAGAGATTATGCAAATTGCGGAAAGTCAAAAGCAAAGTTATTTAGAGACCTTGAAAACCTTGGTCAATATTGAATCCGGCAGTAAAGATATTGAGGGTTTGAATCAAATTGCTAAGGTGGTCGCAGAGCAATTAAAAGCCACAGGGGCTGAGGTGAACGTGATTCAGCCCAAAGACATCATGAAACTCGATGGTGCGCCAGATCAGACAGGGCCGATTGTAAAAGCGGTACTGAAAGGCAAAGGTAAAACGAACATTATGTTGTTGGCACATAATGATACGGTGTATCAAAAGGGCCAATTACAAGGTCAACCGTTTCGTATAGATGGTAATAAAGCCTATGGTTTAGGTATTTTGGACGACAAGCAAGGTGTTGCTGCAGTGATTCATGTCTTGGATATGCTGAAACAGCTGAAGTACCAAGATTACGGCACCATTACGGTGTTAATTAATTCAGATGAAGAAATCAGTTCACCCAGCTCGCGCCAATTGATTATGGATACAGCTCAAAATCAGGACGTTGTCCTCTCCTTTGAAACCGGTGGTTTAGAGGGAAGTTTGATGTTAGCCACTAGTGGGATTGGTGCGGCTTATTTAGATATTAAAGGGCGGGGTTCGCATGCGGGGGTAAAACCTGAAGCAGGGGTCAATGCCTTGACAGAACTGGCTTTTCAGATTCAACAATTAGAAAATCTATCCAATCCGAAAACGGGTTTAAAGCTGAATTGGACTGTTGCGACGGCTGGAAAAACCCGAAATGTGATTCCTGACCATGCGACAGCGCAGGCAGATGCTCGTTCCTTAAAACCACAAGATTTTGCTGAGTTGGAAAAAACCTTGAA
Organism: Acinetobacter sp. ANC 5600; assembly: GCF_002018395.1. NCBI lineage: Bacteria > Pseudomonadati > Pseudomonadota > Gammaproteobacteria > Moraxellales > Moraxellaceae > Acinetobacter > Acinetobacter sp. ANC 5600. The sequence continues at coordinate 668 of NZ_MVKW01000016.1, read as the reverse complement.
GCAAAAAGTCAAAACCAAAAAATTGGCGGAAAGTCAGGTCGAGGTCAAATTTGAAGTCCGTCGACCACCTTTAGAAGCCAGTCCACAAGCCAAAAAATTGGCCGCGACAGCCCAGCAGATTTACACAAACGAATTAAAGCTGCCGATGAAAGTTGAAACGACCGCTTGGGGTGGTGGTACTGATGCCGCTTTTGCTGGGGTTAGTTCGAGAGCCGCGATCATTGAGGGACTAGGCATGTCAGGTGATGGATTACATTCAGATAAAGCTGAATATATTTTGACAGATTCTATCGTACCGCGTTTGTACTTGGTGACGCGTTTAATTGTGGAGAGTTCTAAAAAGTAATCGTATCCGATTGGGTGAGATCTAATGAGCCATTGCCCTGAGTTTGGTTGTGGCTCATGTTAGAGCTATTCTTATGTAGCATTTGAAATGAAAAAAGCCCCGACATCCTGTCGGGGCTTTTTCGGATTCATTCTAGCGGTATAACTCCTGTCCTACCGTTAAGCTTCCTGCTCATTGTCTTATCATTGTTGTTTTATGTTCAGTGACATCCTGTCGCTGTATGACCTTAATATAAAAGTAATCCAATAACGTGAATAGTGTCTATTATCCGCATCTGATGTAAGCCAAAACGTACAACACCTAAATTATCATTCTGTCCGTC
>NZ_MVKW01000015.1:0-15068 GCF_002018395.1 Acinetobacter sp. ANC 5600 | reverse complement strand
GTATGGCGGAACTGGGCAGGACAAGCTATATGGTGGAAATGGAGATGATCATTTAGAAGGCGGTGCAGATAATGACCAGCTCTATGGTGGTTCAGGAAATGATGTTCTGGTCGGTGGCACAGGAGATGATCGCCTAGAAGGTGAGGAAGGAAATGATATCCTTCAAGGTGAAACTGGTACAGACCAACTTTACGGTGGAGCTGGAAATGACACACTCATTGGTGGCGAAGGCAATGATACCTTAGAAGGTGGAGCTGGTGATGATACTTATCAGTTTGAATTAGGGTGGGGGCAGGATGTCATCCAGTATGAATATAAAAATCAGACCGATAAGGATACGATAGCGTTTATTAATGTAGCCCCAGATGATCTTATTATCAGAAAAGTGGGCCAAGATATGGTGATCACTCATCGAATAACGGGTGATCAATTAATAGTTCAATCCCAGTTTGGCTATTCGTCCAATAAGCCGATTAATTTAGTCAGCTTTGATAATAATCTAGAGTGGAATGAATCTGATCTTGATGTACAGGCAGTAAAAGGTACTGAGCTGGATGATGTTATTGAAGGTGCAACAGATAGTGATGTTATTCATGCAGGTAACGGTGATGACATTATTTATGGTAGTCCAGTTTATACAGATGCACCAGAAACCCAATATTTCGTTTATGGGGGAGAAGGTAATGATAAAATTTATGCAGCTGGCTATTTAGATGGTGGTAATGGGGACGATGAAATTGAGGGTTCTGGTCATCTGCTCGGGGGAAATGGCGATGATACTCTTAATGGACAAGGAATCTTGGAAGGCCAATCTGGAAATGACCTTCTCGTAGGTCAGGGTAAGTTGTATGGTGGAGACGGTACGGATCATTTAATTCTAACTGGTTTGGAGAATAATCAAGCAGGATTATTAGATGGTGGTTCCGGGGACGATATTTTAGTTGTTGATGTTGATCAAAAATATTTTGTAGACAGTTCCAATCAGAATGAATTTATTCAAAATGCAGATGGTTACCATGTCATTCAAAACCCAGACTTAGCGGAAGACCAGAAATTTGTATACGTAAAAGGTGGTACTGGTAACGATACAATTTATGGTTCATTTGGTAATGAGATCTATGTATTTAATTTAGGTGATGGGCAAGACACGATTATTGAACGTCCAGCAGGACAGAATTACAGTAACGTTGCAGTTTCTTTTGATATCCTGAGATTCGGTCTAGGCATTGTTCCTGTAGATATTAGTCTTCATCATTTTGGTAATGATTTAATTATTAAGCATGAAAATAATGTTGATCAGATTACAATCCAAAACTACTTTGTCGGCGGACATCATAAGATTAATGAAATTCAATTCGCAGATTCAACTATTTGGAATAATGCCTATATAGAAAACCATGTCACTTATCATGGTACAGCCAATAATGATGAAGTATGGGGATATCGAAATACCCATGAAACTTTTGAAATGGGGACTGGAGATGACAAAGTTTATGCAGGTGCTGGCAATGACATTATTTATGGTCAAGAAGGTGATGATACACTTTGGGGACAGACTGGAAATGATACGCTATATGGCGGTGCAGGATCAGATTACTTGGAAGGAAATGAGGGGGATGATGTCCTACATGGCGATGAGGGTAATGATACGCTGTATGGCGGTGCTGGTAACGATTCTATCTATGGTGGAGTTGGTAACGATAAACTGAGTGGTGGAGCTGGAACAGACATCTTAAATGGTGGTGAAGGTAATGATGAGTATCTTTATTACTTGACTGATGGCCCTGATGTGATTGATCAGACTGGAGGCGGAACAGATGTCTTGTGGCTGATGGACTACGGCATTACTCCTGACCGCATTAGCTTCAACAAAGATGGCAACGATTTAATCGTAACCATTGATCAAAATACTAACCAGTCTGTACGAATTGTGGATCATTTCCTTGGGGGTGATAAAGCCATTTCATCAGTTAATGCAAATGGACAAGCACCAATTTCTGCAAAAGATATTGAGGGAATTATTAAAGCCCAAGCATATGGCGGACTCTATGATACCGTGCTTGAAGGAACAAATGGTGCGGAAACCATTTATGGCACTTCAGGAAATGATTTGATCGAAGGTCTAGATGGAAATGACACGATTTGGGCGCAAGCAGGCAATGATCGTGTGGAAGGTGGTGCCGATAATGACTATCTAGATGGCGGGGCTGGTGATGATTCAATCTACGGTGGAATTGGCAACGATACACTAATTGGGGGAGCTGGAATTGATACTTTAGATGGTGGTGCAGGTGATGATAAATACTATTATTACTTGGCTGACGGTGCTGATGTAATTGATCAAACTGGTGGTGGTACTGATGTCATCTGGTTGATGGATCAAGGTATTACGGAGGCTCGTATAAAATTTACTAAAGAAAATAATGATTTACTCATTACGATTGATAACAACTCAAATCAATCTATCCGGGTGAAAGATCATTTCTTAGGTGGAGAAAAAGCGATTTCATCCGTACAACCGAATGGTGGCTATACGATTACAGCAGCCCAAATTGCAACTAAGGTTAACAATAATGGTGGGGCAGAAACACCGAATGTAGCTGGTGATACAACGTATAACTATAGTACTGGTGCCTTAACAATTACCGAACAGTCTGGTACAGATAAAATTGTATTTGCTAGCGGCATTACTCTCAGCCAAATTAGTTCTAACCTGACCAAGTCTGGAAATGACTTAATCATTAAGGTAAATGGAAGCACTACTAATATTGTTACAGTGAAGAACTTCTTCCTTGCAGGTGATTATTTGGTTGAATCATTCCAAACAGCAGCAGGTGAGCAGATTACAGCGAGCCAAATTTTTACTGCGTATGGATTGACTATGCCAGGTACTGGTAGTGAAACACCAAACCCAGTAGGTGACACTACTTATAACTATACGAGTGGTGCTCTAACCATTACTGAACATTCAGGTATAGATAAAGTTGTATTCGCAAGCGGTATTACCTTTAGTCATATTAGTTCTAATTTGACTATGTCTGGAAATGATCTAATTATTAAAGTAAATGGAAGTACTGCCAATCTTTTAACTGTGAAAAATTTCTTCCTCGCGGGTAATTATTTAGTTGAAACCTTCCAAACTGCAGCTGGTGAACAAATCACAGCAAATCAAATTTTTACTGCATTTGGTTTAACAATGCCTGGTACTGGAGGCGGAGCAGCTAATGCGGAAGGCGATACTACATATAACTATACTTCAGGTGATCTTACCATTACTGAAGTATCAGGAAATGACAAAGTTGTATTTTCGAGCGGAATCACATTTAGCCAAATTGGTAATTATCTGACCATGTCAGGTAATGACCTCATTCTTAAAGTCAATGGAAGTACAACAAATAAAATTACGGTAAAAAATTTCTTCCTTGCTGGTAATAATTTAGTTGAAACATTCAAGTTTTCGACAGGAGAAGAAATTACGGCTGACGATATCTTTGGAGCTTTTGGTCTGACATTGCCATCAACTGGTGGTGGAACAAAAACAGGATCATCTGAAGTCGAAGGTGATACAATTTACGAATATACAACTGGAGCTTTAATGATTAATGAGGTCTCCGGCAATGATAAAGTCGTCTTCAAAAATGGTATTACATTTAGCCAAATTGGTAACTACTTGAATATGTCTGGCAATGACTTGATTCTGAAATTGGATGGTAGTAATACGAATAAAGTCACTGTTAAGGATTTCTTCTTAGGCGGTGATTATGTTGTTGAAACTTTTGCGTTCGAAACTGGAGGCCAAATCACAGCTAGCCAGATTTTTGGAGCATTTGGGTTAACTATGCCAGCTGCAACATCATTGGCAAGTGTGGAAAGCTTTAGCTTTGATGAAGAAAGTAACATGTCTTCTGATGAAGTTTATCAAGATTTTGGTACGAACAGCCCACTTAATGCTGAACATATTGTTCAAAGTGTAATTACTGGTGATGCAGGCGATAATCTATTTATAAGTGATTCAGCTGTGAGTGAATTATTTATATTGAATGATGGTCAGGACATTATTAAGTTAATGCAAAATACATCAGGTGTAACTGCCGTAGACTATGTTAATGACTTTAAAATATCTGAGGACCAACTAGACTTATCTGAGTTCTTAGATAACAGTCAAGTTAACTCGTCGAATCTTGATGAGTTCTTGACTATTTCCTATGATGAAAATCTTAAAACAAACACAATTAGTGTTACTGGTGATGCAAGTGGTAATTCACAGGAAATATTAGTATTAACAAATCAAGCTGAATTTTTGTCAGTTCAAGATTTGCTATTAAATCAGTCAATAGTTTACTAATGACTTTAAGAGTTTAGTAAGACTTGATAAAGGGCGGTTAACCGCCCTTTATTTATTTGGAGTTTCATATTCTAAAACTTTAAGAGGTCATAGAAAGCTTATCAATTGATTAAGTTATTCTTCGATCATCCCAATAACACGGTACTACAATCAAATGGTTCTCATGTAACCGTGACCATAATCGGACACCTAAATCCCGCTGCATATTCTGGACTGTGAAATTGGAAATCAGCAAGGTAGATTTCATATTGTCATAACGACTATACAAAACCTTATGCACCATCTCCAGGCGTTTTTCATGCCGGTCATGCAGGCCATATTCATCAATCACCAATAAATCAAAACTGGAGAAATGGTCGATGACTTCTTTCTCAGAGCGTGAAGCATCTGACCAGGTATCCATCATTTTTTGAGCAATTTCTGCGCTGGTATAGTAGCGAGCAGATTTCAGACTGTTATGCAGAATATTACGAATAATGGATGTACTCAGATGGGTTTTACCTGTACCCGGTGTACCAATCATCAACATGTTCGGGTTGTGGTCAGAAATAATCTGCTGTGCAAAGGCCTGACATAGTTTGATGGCATTCTCTTGTGCAGGGCATGCAACTACATAATTCTTGAAGCCACGATCCAGGTAGCGTTTATTGAGCCCTGAATTTTTAATTTTCTGTTGTAGCAATCGCTGTTGCAATTCATCTTCATAGGCTGCATGTGAGTGATGGACGGTTTCTTTGGCACACAATTTACAGAGCCTGTGACCTGCAATTTCCATCAGGGGTATATGATGGACAGGGCAAAGTGTTTCCGTTGTTTCTGCGCGAAACTGGAGTGTTTTAAGCATGGTATTCATGGCTGATCTCCTAAATCCATTTTGAATTTTCTAAAAAACTCTCATTTTTTTCTTCAAAATTTGAAGATGAAGATGAAGATGAAGGGCATGATTCAAGCATGGCTTGAGTAATACTCGAGCTCTTCTCAGGAGCTGCTTGAGCATTTACTTTTCGTTGCTTGGTTGATGCTTGAGCATTACTTGCGGATTTATTCCAGCGTGCTTGAGCTGCATTTTTAGCTTTATCAGATTTCATTTGCTGATTTTGCAATGCCTGGCTTTTTAAACTGGTTAAAAAACTTGAATGAATCTGCTCAGACTCGACTTCAAACAATTCCAGAGCCATCAGCGTATTCAACAAAGTTTTAGCCTTGGTGTGCTGAGGTAATTTCGTGATGCTACATACAGTAGCTAGGTCATGAGGGATGGCACCATTTTTCCAGAAATCCATCATTAACAGCAGTGCCGCACCAATTTGTTCTGCCGTCATTCGTGCAAATTTTGCCTGTAGGTCGCCAATATAGAGTGGCATCCAAATTGAAATATCTTTATGCATGTGTTCACCTTTTTATAGATATAGAGGGGCTAAGGTCATCGATTGGATGACCTTCTGTCTGTGTTTGTTTTATTAGTGAGCGAGACTCATTAAGCGGAGACGGGCCTGTTGGGCCAAGTCATCGTAATGGGCTTGCCCTTCATCCAACATTCGCTGTAACCAGAGTCTCAACGCCTGGTGATCATCGAAGCATTTATTGATTTCCAACAAAAAAGCTAGATTGTGAAGTTTGGGAATGTGTAGCTCATGGATTAATTCACGAGCGACCATATCTGCTTCAGGGCTGACGACCACACCACCAAAGAAAGCTTTACTATTCATGTGCAAGCTCCTCTGTATTTAGTTTTTCCAGCATGGCTTCAAATGCACTGCCATCGCGGCGCGTAACATTGGGGATGTAACGGCTATAGACCCGGAATAGCATTTCAGTCGTTGAATGTCCCAATTGACGTGCGATCCATTCCGGATTTTCTCCTGCTGACAGCCAAAGAGTTGCTGCTGTATGGCGTGTTTGATAGGCTCTTCTAGACTTCAATCCTAGAAAGCGCAAGATCGGATGCCAGACACGTTTATTCACCAGACGATAATCGAGAGGTCCACCATCACGATTGCAGAAAAACCCCAACCTTGGCAATAGTCACCGACATAAAATACCTAGAACTACATATATTGTATTTTAATAAATCCTATATATAACATATATATAAAGTCTTTATTTTGTGTGGTGTAACTTAACGTAGGGTGAGGTACTTTGGTTTTTGGTCACCAGAATTATTGTGATAATCAGCAATAATAACCGACATATACATACTGAATCTAAGGGGGTTTTACTGATTGGTATAATTTGGTGTTGAGGCTATACGATTTCTATTTTGCCTTTTGGCGTAAGACGTATAAATATAGCCTTTCTACTTTCTTATCTAAAAATTCATCTTTGTTGTACTTTGATTGATAATCTAGCCCGCTAAACTTTTATTAATCATCTTCCGCAAACATTGTTTCAATTTCATTCCAATGCGGAAATTTATACTTCTTTTTATCCACTTCAAATTGCAGGCCTACTGCATTAAGTACACATTCAAATGTGCTAAATGAGCCTGTAAAGTGGCAATTTTCTATTTCTGAAATCGTTGTTTTATTGATGTTCGTTTTTTCTGAAAGATTTTTCTGTGTATAGCCCAGAGCTTTTCTTGCCAAACGTATTTCTTTACCTATTTCTTCTCTTGAAGCCATATCAATTCTACCCCTAGAAATTTGTTCGCTATATAGCAAACTTTTGATAAATTATGGCAAATATTCGCTATATAGCAAACTTTTATAGTGATTTTTGAATACCTTTGAATTTATAGGGTTCGATTTTGCCTTAAATTATTTGAATAGAGCTCATATGTGTATAGGATTTTTAATCCTTTAGAATTAGGCTAGCCTGTCTCTTGATGTAAAATCAATAATACTTGGACATCTATTCTTGTTTTATCTGGACATTTTTTTCTGCTTTAGGGTTAAATGAAACTACACAAAGATGTGGAACTTTGATTAAAGAACAGGCGTGGAACGTGAATAATCACGAAAAATCCGTTCCAGTGCGCTGTTTACTGGAACGGATTTAATTAAGATATTGATGTTTATAGGAAAAATTCAAGTGTTTCGTATAACGCGTATTATGTTAATTTTAGAAAATCTTAAGATAATTATTAATGAGTGGCTTAATGAATAAAGAAATTTCTGTATTACTGCATGACGTTCCTACTCATGCAGATTACGCATGTGATGCAACAGATTTAGATCCAGAAGATATTCCTGAAGATCGTATAGAACAAGTCATAAATTTATTAAATTCTTCTGATGAAAATATTGTATTTGAGGCAGCAAAACTTCTGACTAATTGGGGACAATCCTCTGGTTTTGATGCATTAGTAAATTTATTAAATGAAAATAAATTAGTTGGTTATATAGATCATCGTTTACATGGTTATGATGATACACTTCAGCATGTACTTAGAGCTTTTGTTCGTTATTGGGCATTCCAAGCTGATCTAGGATTTGGTGAACAGGCTAGAATAAAAATATTTCATCCTATACAAAAGATTATAGAAATATCTAATACAGAACCATTTGATATTAGTCGCTTATTTTGGTTAATTGATGATGAAAAATACGATGAATATATTCCTTTAATTAAAAACCATTTAATCCAAATAATAGATCATCCTGAATTACAATTTTGGAAAATCCATGATGCTATTGAACTGATGCTGAAATTAGAGCCTGAGTTTGTTCATAATTTATTAGAAGAAAAAGGCAAAACATTGGAAGACTTTAAAATTAACACTTTATAAAGTTATACATTTAACATAATGGCGGTTATACGCAATAAAAATGTTAGAACCCATCTAAAGTGTCTATATTCTCACCAATAAAAATGTCTAGTTTATGATGGTTTTTATCACCATGGACTGGATATAAATATAGATGCTGATCACTATGTCTGACAAAGAAATTCAACGGCTTGCAGTTCTGCAAGACGTTCGAGATCATCGTATTACCCAGGTCCGTGCTGCTGAAATCCTAAATCTTTCCACCCGTCAAATTACCCGGTTATTGCAGAAGCTCAATCAAGATGGTGTCTCAGGTATGGCACATGCCAGTCGTGGTCAACCTGGCCATCGTCGCCATGATGACTTGTTAAAATCAAAGTGCCTTTCCATTATTGCTGAACATTTGCTGGGCTTTGGACCCACCTTGGCGCATGAGAAGCTCAGCAGCATGTTTGACCTGAATATCCCGGTAGAAACGCTTCGGCGCTGGATGACGGCCAATGACCTGTGGATTCCGCGATCCAAGCGCCTGAAGCGCCCATATCAGCCACGTTATAACCGGGATTGCTTCGGTGAACTGATCCAAATTGATGGCTCATATCATGACTGGTTTGAAGGTCGAGCTGCAAAATGCTGCTTGTTGGTTTATATCGATGATGCTACTGGAAAGCTGTTGCATCTGCGCTTTTGTGAGGCTGAAACGACCTTTGACTACATGCTTTCAACCCGAGCCTACATTGAACAATACGGCAAACCTCTAGCCTTTTATAGCGACAAGCATTCGGTATTCAGAGTTAATCAAAAATCCAGGCAAGACAGCCAGATTACGCAATTTGGGCGGATTCTGAATAATTTGAACATCGATATTATCTTTGCCAACTCACCCCAAGCCAAAGGTCGTGTGGAACGTGCCAACAGAACCCTTCAGGACCGTCTGATCAAGGAGATGCGCCTGGAAGGCATCGGTTCGATTGCAGAGGCCAATATATGGTTACCCTGCTTTATTGAGCAGTTCAATCAGAAGTTCGCCAAATGTGCGCGAAACTCAAAGAACCTGCATCGGCCATTAAGCGAATCTGATCTTGAACTGGATGATATTTTTACCTGGCAGGAACCGCGTAAGGTCACCAAGAATCTGACCCTGACCTATGACAAGTGTATTTATATGCTTGAACCGACAGAGCTGAATCATAAGCTTGTTGGGCAATACATTTCATTTCTGGAGTACCCGGATGGTACTGTGGCAATCATGCATGAAGGACGGAAGATCAACTATAGCGTCTTCAATAAACTGGCTGGACTACAGCAGAATGAAGTGGTTGAGAATAAAAGATTAGGTTCGGTCCTGGCCCATATCCAGCAGCAACATGAGGAATTGGAGAAACAGAATAAACGTTCCCGTCTCAAGAAAAGTATGCCGAGTCGTAAAGCTCAGAAAGTTGTTATTGAACAAAGAAATTTAAATCCTGTACTTGACTCTTGTAGTTAAAAACAGGACATTTTAAATGGTTTATCGCACAGACATTTTAATTGGTGAATAACAATTTTGTTAAATCAATCTAATTTTACGATAATATCTTTTAACTTAGATCAATGTTGATCAATCAGCTTAGTTTGAGGAATAGTGAGAAGTCTATTTGGTTTGGCGATTAAATTTTACTTTCTCGCTATTTTCTAAAAAGCAAATATCAACAGACTCTAAATCATCACTAAAGATATGTTTTAAATTATAAATTTTTATAGGAACTTAAAGTGCAAAAAAATTGGCAAAAATTAGAAAATATATTAGAAAAAACTAACCCATCTATATTAGCTGACCTTGCTCCAGCAGCGACTGATGCAGAGATTTCAAATTTAGAAGAAAAAATTGGTGTCAAACTTCCAGAAGATTTTCTCGCTTGTTTAAAAGTCCACAATGGTCAACGTGGTAATGCTGACGGACTGTTTAATGATGCTAAGTTTTTATCCACTTCACGTATTTTTCAAATATGGGAAATAATGAAGGATATATTCGAAAGTGGGGTATTTGAAGATATGGAAGGAGCGCCATCCGTCAATGGGATTAAAGGGGAAGGTTGGAACCTGAAATGGATTCCAATCATTGATTTAGGGAATGGCGATCTTTATTTTTTAGATCTTGATCCTGCTGAAGATGGAAAATTTGGACAAGTAGTCCAGTACTGGCATGAAGATATTGAAGTCCAGAAGGAAGCCAATAATTTTACAGAATGGTTATCAAATTTTACAGATCAATTAGAACAATAGATAAAATCGAATATCTGGAATATAAAGTTCGTCAAAAAATAGATTTTAGCCAAATAAAATTGGCATTCTAGAGGTGTATACCAGTTTGATTCAAAAGAGTCAGTAATAAAAACCCCGGCATCCTGCCGGGGTTTTTCGTATGGGTTCGCTCGGTATAACTCCTGTCGTACCTTACTGTCCTTGTGCGTCTCTGTTTTTATTATTGTGTGGAACTTCCTGTTCCTGATGACTTCATGATAGTAAAAACGGGTTTAGGTGAATATCCGCAAAATCCCTAAATAGGTGTGCGCTCAGGCGTACAAAATTGGTGAATTTTTATCCCAAGAGTTGTCCGCAGAAATTGGGATAATTTAAGCCAGCGCTGGCTTGATAACGCAGAGAAAAATGACAAATTGATTAAATATTAATCAGAATTATTGGCGAAATATATCAAAACTGCTCAAAAAGAAACCGACTTGTTTCCAAGTCGATTTTTTGTTGTTTTTCAGGGGGGGTGAAAAATTTTTAACTATATGAAAAACAAAGATATTTTAAAAAGCATTTCGTATAACCTCTATTATGTTAAATGGAGAGATTACTCTGTTGAGTTTGCACAGTTTAGTTGCATACATTTTCTATCAACCTTACCAACCAAGTTTATAGTTTAGGCTTTCTTAATTTAGCTCTAATGCTGGCTGTAACAACTTTGTCACCTGCTCACGGTTTTGGTTTCCCCATTCACAGAGTGGAATCAGTGCTTGTACAAGTGTTTCGCCAAAAGGTGTAAGAGAGTAATCAACCATTGGCGGTACACACTTATAATCATGTCTATTAAGAACATTGATTGCGACTAAATCGCGTAACTGTTGAATCAGCACTTTTTCACTGATGCTTCCCATACTTCTTTTTATTTCAGAAAATCGTAATGGTCCATTCTGAAGATGATAGAGGATTAAAGGCTTCCATTTCCCCCCCATAATTTTTAAAGAAATATCTAAACCACATGATGTATTCATAATAATTTTCCACTTACCTTTTGGTAGGTTCTACTCTTTAAGTAACCTATTGTCTATACTTCTTTTTGTCCAATAGATCTATGTGATATGGCATTGGTTAGCGGAATCCAGACTTAAAGGAATATATGATGCACAATGATCTTGAGATAATTAGAGAATTATACAATGCAGCTGAAGGTAAAACCCTTGACCTGAATAGGTTTACTTCATTCTTTTCGGATGAGGGATACGTTCTGAATGTTCCAGCTGAAATGGAATTTCGTGGGGAAAATATTGTCATGGTAGCAAGTGGTATGGCTGCAGCATTTCCTGATGTTCATCGTGAAATTTTTAGCACTTACGCTATGAATGGTACTGTTGTCGTTGAACTTGCAATTCGCGGTACTCATACTGGGGAACTCGTTACACCTGAAGGAACGCTTGCGCCAACAGGGAAAATGATAGATGTTCCTTGCTGTGATGTATTTCATATTGAGAATGGAAAAATAATTTCTTTCCATTGCTACAATGCTGCATCGATCATGCAGCAGCAGTTGAACTAACTTAAATAGGTGATATAAATATTTGAGTGTTGAATATGTAATCAACTATGCAAAGTCTGGCCTTCAAGCTCAAAAATGAGGCTGTTATAGTGTTTTAAATAGATTCTCTATTCAGAAGATCTTAATTCAGTCGGATTGTCTTATCTCGGCAGGTTATTATTTTCTAAAATGAAATCATAGAAATAAAGAAGCCCAGATATGAGATCTGGGCTTCTTTATTTCATTAAGTCAGACAAGCCTTTATTTCAAATGTTTTTGAAGTTCAGATCCTGCTTGAGATAGAGCAGTTTTTACCGTTGGCTCATTGCTGAGTGGATTGAGTAGACCATAATCATGGATCATACCGTTATAACGGGTAACGGTTACAGGTACACCAGCTTTATCCAAATGACGTCCAAATGCTTCACCTTCATCACGTAATACATCTAACTCAGCAGTTTGAATCAGTGTCGGTGGGAAGTCTTTCAGCTGCTCATTGCTGGCGCGAAGTGGAGATGCCAGAATATTGTTGCGGTCAGATGCTTTAGTGGTGTAATTATTCCAGAACCATTTCATCATATTTTTGGTTAAGAAGTGATTATTGGCGTAAGTGTTATATGACTCATTATCAAAGTTTGCATCAGTCACTGGCCAAAGCATTACGTTGTAACGGATTTTTGGACCGCCGAACTGCTTCGCTTGCAGTGCTACAGAAGCAACCATGTTACCGCCTACACTGTTACCTACTAAACCTAAACGCGTACCATCCACCCCGATTTCTTTACCGTGCTCAGCCACCCATTTAGTTGCTTCATAAGCCTGCTCAATCGCGACTGGGAAGTGAGATTCAGGGGAAGGCGTGTAATCCACATAAACCGCTGCAGCGCCTGATTCACGCACCAAATCTCGGATCAAGCGTTCATGAGTAGGGAAGTCACCCAGTACCCAGCCACCACCATGGAAGAACATGAAGACAGGCAGCATTCCTTTAGTGTTTTCAGGTTTCACGATTTTCAGCTTGATGCTTTGACCTTTAATCTGAATCGTTTTATCAGAGACTTGAGCAGGAGGAAGAACAACGCCTTGCTGAGCTCCAATAAGGACCTGACGAGCTTCTGCTGGAGACATTTGTTCCATAGGCTTGCCATTGCCTGAATTTAAGACATCAAGGAACGCTTTAACACCTGCAGTTGGTGCTGGAGCATTAACAGGTTGTGCTGATGCTGCTGCAGATGCGAATACGGCAGAAGTTAATAAAGCAGATACGATTTTCATGGCGCTAACTCACTATAACGTTCGAGAATTTTTTTAAGTAATGTGTTGATTTCTATCCAGAAGCTAATTTATTTAAATCGCCCTTCGGATAACCTTGTGCACATAATACTTGCACGCAAGTTTCTTTTGGTCAAGAATTATTTATAATATTTTTTAGATATTATTTGGAATAGGTTGGTAAAGTTATGAATAACAGCATCTTAGCTGGACAGCTTTGTTTCTCTTTATACTCTGTATCGAATGCATTAACCCGACAGTACCGCCCATTCCTGAAAGAATTTGATCTGACTTACCCTCAATTTGTCGTTCTTCTGGCCTTGTATGACCAAGATAATATTTCTTTAAAAGAGCTCGGTGAAAAGACGTTATTCGACTCAGGAACGTTAACGCCACTGGTACAGAAACTTGAAGCTAAAGAGTTCTTAAACCGAGTATCTGTTGCTGAAGATGAGCGTGTAAAAAAGGTCATCCTGACGGATAAGGCTAGAGGTTTGAAAGAGCAAATTCTGGAGATACCGAATCAGATGCGCTGTTCAATGCGGATGAGTGATGAGGAACTAGAGAATTTAAAACAGCTATCAAAAAACTTATTGCAAGATTTATAAGAATTAATTTTTTAGGAGAACGAATGCTGTTTACATTGGAATCTGAGCAATTGATTTTATTCTTAATAAGGATATCTTCAGCAGTATAAAAAAAGATAAAAGTGAAAAATGTCTCTTGTTGCTTTTAAAGCATACACACAGGCACAGCATTAAGTATTTCAAAAATTAACATAATACACGTTATACGGAGCTGAAAAATTGAATCTATCACATTAACTTTTTATGTATTTTTTAATTTCGTATAACAACCATTATGTTAAATAAGAAAATTAGTAATTTATTTCTTATATTATTTATAGGCAGTATTATTAACCCACAATCCTAGCTTCGTAATAAAGCAAGTATAATCATCCTCAACGTCAAAGCTGTAAGTTTTTAATCGGAATGTCTCTGAGAGAACGTGAACACTTTCACCATTAACACATATTGGACTAGGTACATTATCATCACCTATACATTCGATAGGTCCTTCTAAGCCATATTTGATAAAAGTAAAATATTCAACATTTTCAATATCAAAACCTTTTTTATCCGCATTAAATATATTGCTAGGATGGTAACTTCCAGCCACATTTTCCATACTTGTTTTTCGTAATGGATTCACCATAAAAACAAGACCAATGATTTCTTGATCAGATGTTTCTATAGCTTGACCGTTCTTCAACTCATCCAAGCGCGTCCATCCAATATTCTTAACCCAGAATGTCTGATTAGACCTCAGCATATTACTGACCATTTTTCCTTTGCGAGAAAGTTGCAATAATTTGCTTTTATTTAATTTTGATAAATCTGTATTTGCTTTAATTTGGAAATAGGTTAGCTCCCAAATCTCACTATTCTCACAAGTAGATATTCTTATAACAGGTTTATAGCATAACTCTCCGTCACCATTTTTTGGCTTTGACAGTACTAAATCTCCGACTTTAATGTTCTGAATGGCGATTAAACCTTTGTCTGTATTTATACGTGTTCCAGCAGGAAAACCAGCCCCTGAATTAAGATATGAGTCCATAAGTCTCTCTTATATTTTTAATTTGATGATTAGTGAGCTTTCCTAAAATTAACATAATACGCGTTATGCGAAATTAGAAAAATGAGTTTATTGCACTGATATTTATCTGTTTTTTAAATTTTAGACCTGGGTTGGTGCCCAGGTTTTTTTTGTTATTCACCAATTAAAATGTCTGTGCGATAAACCATTTAAAATGTCCTGTTTTTAACTACAAGAGTCAAGTACAGGATTTAAATTTCTTTGTTCAATAACAACTTTCTGAGCTTTACGACTCGGCATACTTTTCTTGAGACGGGAACGTTTATTCTGTTTCTCCAATTCCTCATGTTGCTGCTGGATATGGG
>NZ_MVKW01000014.1:0-18567 GCF_002018395.1 Acinetobacter sp. ANC 5600 | reverse complement strand
CGACAATAGCAAGAGTGAACCACCTGATCCCTTCCCGAACTCAGAAGTGAAACCTCTTAGCGCTGATGGTAGTGTGGGGTTACCCATGTGAGAGTAAGTCATCGCCAGCTCATTATTCGAAACACCCCCTGACTAGTCCAGGGGGTGTTTTTTTTATGCGGAGAAAAGGGAAAAATAAGCAGAAAAGTAGAAGGATAAAACAGGAAAATGAGAAAATTATTGATAGATTGAGACTTGAATTATTTAAACATGGATGATTATTAGACAATAAACGCATTTAAAAATCATCAATTGAGGGAATTCTCAGCCTAAAAATGTCGGAAAACCTGAATGTAAGTCAGCTAAAACAACAGTTTAAATGCCTAATTATCGACTTAAGTGATGGCTGATGACTTATGATTTAGAAATCTACGACTTAGATCGTAGAACTGCGATTTTTTTCTATAAAATTTGAGTTTTATTCTGACAATTTTCATATCAAATAATCTATCGTCTGATTGTGGTTTAGCTTCTAATAACACATTGATAATTAATCATTATTAAAACTAGACCCGCAGTCCATCGATTTTTTTATGTATAAATATTTCAAAAATATCTAAGTTTTTATGGCATTTTATTCCCAAACGACATAGATATATCTGAAAGGTATGGGTCTATACCTTTGTAATTTTGGACAATTTACATTGAAAAACGGCATTGTAGCGAAAAATAAAACTCACAATTGGAGGTGAGGTTCAATGTCTACAAGCACAATGAATGTGAATAGCGTTGTCGATAACGCTAAGTTCACAAAATCGCATTTCAGCATCATGATGTGGTGTCTAATTCTTATTTTATTTGATGGTTACGACTTAGCGATCAATGGTGTTGCGCTGCCTTTATTGATGAAAGATTGGGGATTAACAGCTGTCCAGGCAGGCATGCTTGCGAGTACAGCACTTGCAGGGATGATGTTTGGTGCCATGATGTTTGGTACTTTGGCTGATAAGATTGGCCGTAAGAAAGTCATCATGATCTGTGTATTTTTATTCAGTACATTCACATTTTTAGGCGGTTTTGCATCAAATCCTACTGAATTTGGTGCTTTACGTTTTATTGCTGGACTTGGCATTGGTGGAGTATTACCGAACCTTGTGGCATTGACGTCTGAATATGCACCTAAGCATCTACGCAGTACTTTAGTGACCACTATGTTCAGTGGTTATGCAATGGGTGGCATCATGGCCGCTTTATTTGGTTCATGGTTTACTGCGGATTATGGCTGGCAAATCATGTTCTTCATTGCGGGTATTCCACTGTTACTGTTGCCATTTGCTTGGAAGTTTTTACCTGAATCGCTCACATTTTTGGTGAAGGTGAATCGTCACGATGAAGCTCGTAGGATGATTCAAACCATTGCACCAGAGCAAACGGTGACTGCAAATACTCAACTTGAACTGACTGAAGTTGCTGTTCCGGGTGGAGCGTCTGTTAGAGCATTGTATAAGCAAGGTCGTGGCATAAGTACGATGTTGTTTTGGCTATGCTTCTTTATGTGTCTATTAACCCTGTATGCATTAGGTAGTTGGTTACCAAAACTAATGATGGCCGCAGGTTATTCATTAGGTAGCAGTTTGACGTTCCTATTGGCGATGAACATTGGTGCGGTAATTGGTACGATTGGGGGAGGTATCTTAGCGGATAAGTTCCATTTAAAACCGGTGATCATTACATTATGTCTGGCAGGTGCTGTGGCATTATCTTTACTCGGCTTTAATTCTCCACAGCCTGTGATTTACCTTTTGGTTGCAGTGGCAGGTGCATCAGCAATTGGTTCTCAAATCTTACTCTATAGCTATGTTGCACAGTATTATCCGCTGTCTGTTCGTTCGACAGGTATTGGTTGGGCATCTGCTGTGGGGCGTACAGGTGCGATTGTTGGCCCGATTCTGATCGGCTATTTATTATCACAAGAATTGCCACATCAAATTAATTTTATGGCTGTGGGAATTCCAGTAGTCATCGCAGCAATTGCAGTGTTCTTTATTCGCAAAGCGCAAACGGATGAAGAAGTTGCCGCTTTAGAAAATGTGAATAAGGCTTCAGTGAAAACACAGCGTTCGTATAGCTAAATCATAGATTTAAAAAGCCCGTCATTTGATGGGCTTTTTTTATGTTGTATTCACATTTTTTATTATTAATTTAGTTTTGAAGAATTTATTAATATTATGATAAATAATGAGATTTAATATTTTAGATAGCTTTTCTAATTTAATTTCATCGTTATATATAGACTCGATCATACGTTTTTCAGTGCAAGCAGAGATCTGAAATAGGGGATGATATTCACGGCATTTAGGTAGCTGAGTTTGAGGCTTGTGGTTCATTTTGTTACTTAAATATAGTGAACTCTGTGTTCAGTCAGCGCATGATAGAGGGCATAGATTTATTCACATTTATCAATAATGTCTCAAGATCATGGAAATATCGTCATGTCCAAAGCCGTACAAGATATAAAAGATTATCCGCTCTATGTTGCAGGTAAAGCAGCGACTACCGATCAGTGGTTAGAAGTGAATCATAAATATACCCAAGACGTATATGCACGCGTTGCACTCGCAGATGCTGCAACCATTGAAAAAGCCATTGATTCAGCGGTTAAATCTAGCGCTGCAATGGTGGCATTGGAACCTTTTCAAAAACAAAAAATCTTACTGCACTGTGTTAAACGTTTTAATGAAATGCGTGCAGAATTGACTGAAATTTTAATTGCGGAAGGTGGAAAACCGCGTAAAGCCGCAGCTGCTGAAGTTGAACGTTTAATCAATACCTTTCAAATTGCTGCCGATGCTGTCACACAGATGGATGATGGTCGCATGATCCCATTGGCAGTTACCGCAGCGGCATCTGGATATCAAGGTATGGTCAAACATGTGCCAATTGGTCCTGTATCGTTGATCAGCCCGTTTAATTTTCCGATCAATCTGACTGCGCATAAAATTGCACCTGCCATTGCCGCAGGCTGTCCATTTGTTTTGAAGCCTGCAAGTTTGACGCCTATTTCAGCTTTAAAAATTGCGGAAGTTTTAGCAGAAACGGATTTACCTAAAGGTGCTTTTTCAGTTTTACCTTGTCCACGTGAACATGCAGATGTCTTGGTCACAGATGACCGATTTAAACTGCTCAGCTTTACCGGTTCCGATGTTGTCGGCTGGGATATGAAAGCGCGTGCGGGACGTAAAAAAGTGACTTTAGAACTTGGCGGTAATGCTGCGGTATTGGTTGAGCCTGATACTGAAATTTCAGCGGCATTTATTGAACGCTTAGTCGGTGGGGCGTATAACCATGCAGGGCAGGTGTGTATCAGCGTACAACGCATCTTGGTGCATGCTGATATCTATGCCGATGTGAAGAAAAAACTCGTGGCGAGAATGAAGCAGCTTAAAGCCGCTGATCCTCACTTGGAAAGCACCATGGTCGGTCCAATGATTAAGGAAGCAGAAGCAACACGCGTACATAAATGGGTCGATAAAGCAGTAAAAAAAGGTGCTAAAGCATTGGTTCGTGGTGAACATCAGGGTGCATTGCTCGATCCAATTTTATTGGAAAATGTCGATGAATCGCTAGAAGTGTATAAAGATGAAATCTTTGGCCCTGTAGCGATTTTAGAGAAATACAAAAACTTTGAAAAAGGTATTGCCAAAATTAATAGCAGCCGTTTTGGTTTACAAGCGGGTGTCTATACGCAAAATTTGAATAAAATGTTGTATGCGTGGAATCACTTAGATGTCGGTGGAGTGATTATTAATGATATTCCATCTTTCCGTGTCGATAACATGCCATATGGTGGCGTAAAAGATTCTGGCTTAGGCCGTGAAGGAATTCAGTCTGCCATTCGAGATATGCAAGAAGAACGCGTATTGGCGATAAAACTGTAGCAGTTTAAACTTGGGCTTGGTTCAGTATGGATCTGTTCGAAGCCCATTTTTTAATCATTTCAAAAACCTAAAGTGCATAAGAAAAAATGAAACGAATTTTATTATTGGTCAGTTTGATGACCGTGAATATGGCTGTCTTTGCCTTTAACGCCACTCAAATGGTGACGGATGCACGCAGTCAAATAGGGAAAACCTTATATTACGATCCTGCGTATACTGCACTGCGTTATCCGATGGGAGATGTCCCTTTAATCAAGGGTGTTTGTACCGATGTGGTAATTCGTGCATTACGACAGCAAGGGATTGATTTACAAAAAGCCATTCATGAAGATATGAAAGCCAATTTTAAGCAGTATCCACAAAAATGGGGCTTAAAAAGTACTGATAAAAATATTGATCATCGGCGTGTTCCCAATATTCAAACCTGGATGCTACGTCAGGGCTTTGTTGTCAAAGATAAGCAGTATTTGGCCGGAGATATTGTCACTTGGGACTTAGGGCGTGGTTTAGTGCATATCGGTGTGGTTTCAGATCGTAAAGTGAAAGCTAGCGGTGTTCCGCTGATTATCCATAATATTGGAGAGGGCACACAGGAAGAAGATATTTTGCATGCCTATCAAATTACCGGACATTATCGAGTGAAATAACTTTAAAAATTTAATTGGAAATAAAATATTCCTAAAAGTTATATTATTGATAACTTAAATTGTATGAAAAATAAGCTGATTAAATGAACATTTAAGCCTAAACACATTATAAAAATGGAATATTTGCCGTAGAAATTACAGAAAAACTTAAAAAAAGTGAGTATTGTTAATTCATACAAAGGGAAAGTTATTTGTGGTGTTTTTAACCAAAATGCGCATGTGATTTTTCTGTTTGCAATTTGGTATAGACGCTCACAAGGTATCTCACCAGATCAAACACCCAGAATTTTATTTTTATGGTTCTTTTTTTGCTCGCGATATAACCATAACAAGCAGCAGTTAAAGATGCCTGAGGTTTAGGTGTTCTATGTCAGATAATCGTGAAAACTGGTCGGCACGATCAGGATTTATCATTGCCGCTATTGGTTCTGCTGTAGGTTTGGGAAACATTTGGCGTTTCCCTTACGTGGCATATGAAAATGGTGGCGGTGCATTTTTAATTCCCTATTTAATTGCAATTTTTGCAGCGGGTTTGCCTTTATTATTCTTAGATTATGCAGTGGGGCATAAATTCCGAAAAGCACCGCCTACTGCATATAAAAAACTTATGAACAGTGAGGCATTAGGCTGGTGGCAAGTGATGGTGACACTCATCATCGGGATCTACTATGCCAGCGTATTGTCATGGGCCGGCAGTTATATTTTCTACTCAATTGGTCAAAAATGGGGTGAAGATACGCAAGGCTTCTTCTTTAATACCTACTTGCAAAATGCCGATGGAATTGCCTTTGGTTTTGTACCGACCTTATTTTTTGGATTGGTGATTGTTTGGGCGATTACCATGTTCATTTTATATGGTGGTGTGAAGAAGGGTGTAGAGCTTTCGAATAAAATCTTTATTCCATTGTTGGTGATTTTGTTCTCGATTTTGGTGATTCAAGCGGTACGTTTACCTGGTGCTACAGAAGGTTTAAATGCATTCTTTACGCCAAACTGGGATGCGATGACTGACTATAAAGTATGGTTAGCAGCCTTTGGTCATATCTTCTTCTCGTTATCGATTGGTTTCGGGATTATGTTGACCTATGCGTCTTACTTAAAAGCAAAAACCAACTTAACCGGTTCAGGTGTAGTCGTTGCATTAGCCAACTCATCATTTGAAATCTTAGCGGGTATTGGTATTTTTGCGGCATTGGGCTTTATGGCGCATAGTGCGGGCGTACCTGTAAATGAAGTGGTTTCAGGCGGTATTGGTCTTGCGTTTATTGCTTTCCCGAAAATCATTTCGAGCTTGGGTACGGGCGGTGATTTATTTGGTTTCTTGTTCTTCTCATCACTTGCTGTTGCGGGTATCACGTCAATGGTGAGTATTTTGGAAGTGCCAATTGCGTCGTTCCAAGATAAATTCGGCTGGTCACGTAAAAAAGCAGTAACGATTGTGGCAGGTGGTTCTGCCATTGTATCAACCTTAATTTTCTCAACCCACAGTGCAATTACTTTCGTTGACATCATTGACTACTTTGCCAATAACATTGGTATCGTGGCGGGTGGTTTGTTCTCAATTATCTTGGTGTCGTGGTTCCGTCGTCCATTGCTTGCGCAATTACGTGATCATGTGAATCAATATTCAAGTATCAAATTGGGCTTTGGTTGGAACTTCTTATTAACGGTTGTTACTCCGCTTTCATTATTAGTAGCTTTAGGCTTAACCATTAAAGACGTTGCATCTAAAGGCTATGGTGGTTATCCAGTAGACGTGTTATTGCCTGTTGCTGGTGTGGTCATTGCATTCTTTGTGCTTGGTGCGATTGTATTTAGTTGCATGAAAGACAAAAAACCTGAGGAGAAATAACATGAATACATCTGCATTAATCATGATGATCATTTCAATGGTTTTACTTTGGGGCGGTTTGATCTTAGCGTCGATTCATTTAGCAAAACATCCAGATGAAGAAGATTAAGCTTCATCGTTGATAAAAAGGAACCCGAGGGTTCCTTTTTTATGTGGTACTAAAAAGCAAATTCTATTGCAGATTAAGCTGTTTTTTGAATACGACAGTAGAAGAAGCCATCGCCATAACCCGCTTTCGGGAACAGTTGACGACCATGAATTTGTTCAACACCCCAATCCGCTTCAATTTTAATTTCTTGGGCATCGGCATGATTGGCAAAGAACTCAACCATTTGCTGTTCATTTTCAGCTTTTAAAATCGAGCATGTGATGTAAAGCAGCGTGCCGCCGACTTTAAGCTGCTTCCACATGTTTTCCAAAATTTGTTTTTGTAACACTACAGTTTTTGCAATGTCGCCCGATTGACGTAGTAAACGTATATCAGGATGACGACGCATTACACCGACAGCAGTACATGGGGCATCGAGCACGATACAATCAGCAAGTTCAGGAGCAGTATAGGTGATGGCATCGGCAGTCTGAATTTCAACATGTTTACCATCGAGATCCAAACGATTAAGGTTTTCAACCACACGTTTTAGACGCTTTTCATCTTGATCCAGTGCAATGAGTTTCTTCGGTTGGAAAGTCTCTAAAATATGTGCGGTTTTACCACCCGGCGCAGCACAAGCATCAATCACAAATTTACCATCGAGATTTGGTAATAGTGTTGCACACAGTTGAGCATGTTCATCTTGTACCGAAAAACCACCTGCTTCAAAGCCCGGTAAGCTTGGAATATGTAGGCTTTCGTCCATCACAATACCGACATTAGAGAGTTCACAGCGATGTGCATCGATGCCTTCATCTTCCAAAATATCGAGATATTCGTCACGGCTGACTTGGCGTGTATTGACACGTAAAGTCAGTGGTGCAATTTGCTTAAGCTCATAACTAAGTTCATCAAATTGTTCGCCCCAGTCTTTTTTCAGGCGTTTGGTTAACCAACTTGGTAGATTTGTGGCTTGTTCAAGTACATCGTAGAACTGTTCTGTTTCACGTGTTGCACGGCGCAAAATTGCGTTGATTAAGCCACTTAAACTTCCCATACCCAATTGTTTTGCAGCTTCCACCGTTTCAGAAATTGCAGCATGAGCTGCGACACGGGTACACAACAATTGGTACAAACCAAGGTATAAACAGGTTTCAACCACTTGGTTATCTACCGGTTTAGACAGAAGCGGTAAAGTCAGTTGTTTCAATGCATACCATTGACGTAAACAACCAAGCACCAATTCATGGAATAACGCACGGTCTTTATCTGACACGATATTCATTTGCTGCGCGAGGACAGATTGCAGCGATTGACCATTTTGGACAGCCAATAACGTCTTCACTACCTGAGCACGTAAATTAAGGTCTCGGGTCGAGGCGTTGGGAGATTGCTTCATTATAAAATTTGTCCAATAGTCAATTTTTGGGTTTGTAAAATTTGTACAGGGTTGAGTGGTTTAGCACCTGGCCATTGTAAAGAGGTCAAAATAATCACGCTGCCATTGGCACAGGCAACGTGTATGCCTTTTTTGTCGATGGCAATGATTTCACCTGCTTGAGCGTTCGGTGCAGACACAGCAGAAAGTTCAGAATGCCAAACACGTAAGTTGTTTTGTTCATCCAACTGAATAAAGGCTACCGGCCACGGATTAAAGGCGC
Organism: Acinetobacter sp. ANC 5600; assembly: GCF_002018395.1. NCBI lineage: Bacteria > Pseudomonadati > Pseudomonadota > Gammaproteobacteria > Moraxellales > Moraxellaceae > Acinetobacter > Acinetobacter sp. ANC 5600. The sequence continues at coordinate 10,399 of NZ_MVKW01000014.1, read as the reverse complement.
GAATATTACGATCGATTTGTATGGCATCGATGGACCAATCAATTTTTGCTTCGGCTTTTGAAAGCTTATGTGCATAAACCGTTAACGCTTCGTCTTGGACTTCACGGCTGTCCAGATATTGCTGCAATGTTTGTTCAGTGTCTAAAACGGCAGCAATTGCAGTTGCACCTTGCTCTGCAAGTTTGTCATGCAAAGTTGCAGAGGTATCCGTTACTTCAATCGGGCAGATGGTTTTATACATCATGTCGCCTGTATCGAGTCCGGCTGCCATTTTCATAATGGTGACACCTGTTTCAATATCACCTGTTGCGATGGCACGTTGAATCGGTGCTGCACCACGCCAACGTGGCAGCAATGAGCCATGAATATTTAGGCAGCCATATTTCGGGGTATCTAGCACCACTTGCGGCAAGATCAAACCATAGGCAGCAACCACCATAACATCGGCATTTAAGGCCTTTAATTCCGCTTGTGCGGCTAAACCTTCTTCAGTCGATGATTTGAAATGAAGGGGTTGGTAAACAGGAATATGGTGCTCTAAAGCCAATTGCTTTACGGCAGAAGCTGTGAGTTTTTGTCCACGTCCAGCTTTGCGGTCAGGTTGAGTGTATACCGCAACAATTTCATGTTGTGTGTTGAGCAATGCAGCTAGTGCTGTTGCGGCAAATTCTGGCGTACCGGCAAAGATGATTTTCAAAATGAATGAACCGAATCTGTGTTGAATATGTGGATTATAGCAAATGATTAATGCGTAATTTAGAACATTAGAAATTGATTTTTGCAACTTTGAAGCTGTCCAAGCTCAATGATTTCATAACCCAAAATCGCAAATTTGCAATTTTTAAATAAATTATATTTATATAAAATTTAAAAATTATTCATGAAAGTTTTGTATTGTGCAGCCATTGATGGCGGTATAGTAGATTTCAGTTAAAAGATTTTTGTCGTCAAATCACTCGTTTTTATTGATAGACCCATCTGCCCAAATCTCAGCTTAAAAAGCCATCTTTAAAAACAATGGCTTGGTGTATGATAGGTTTAAAATTCGACTGATTTTACATCATTGTCAGTATGATTTAGCCAGAGTGAATCTGTAGGATTCATTTCAAGCTCAAACTTTGTTGGAAATATAAAATGCCTGACTATCGTTCAAAAACATCGACACACGGAAGAAATATGGCGGGTGCGCGCGGCTTATGGCGCGCAACTGGTATGAAAGATGAAGACTTCGGTAAACCAATTATTGCCGTCGTGAACTCATTTACTCAATTTGTACCGGGTCACGTTCATCTTAAAGACCTTGGTCAACTCGTGGCGCGTCAAATTGAGCAAGCAGGCGGTGTAGCCAAAGAGTTCAATACTATCGCAGTCGATGACGGTATTGCGATGGGCCATGACGGGATGCTGTATTCATTACCTTCACGAGACTTAATTGCAGACTCTGTGGAATACATGGTAAGCGCGCACTGTGCCGATGCCATGGTATGTATTTCCAACTGTGACAAAATTACTCCAGGGATGTTGATGGCGGCAATGCGTTTGAACATTCCAGTGGTATTTGTCTCTGGTGGTCCAATGGAAGCGGGTAAAGTTAAAATCCGTGGTAACGACAAAGCCATCGACTTGATTGATGCCATGATTGTGGCTGCAGATGACAACTATACCGATGAAGAAGTTGCTGAATACGAACGTTCTGCATGCCCAACTTGCGGTTCATGCTCAGGTATGTTCACCGCAAACTCAATGAACTGCTTAACAGAAGCATTGGGTCTGTCTTTACCGGGCAACGGTTCTACACTGGCAACACATGCAAACCGTAAAAAATTATTCGAACGCGCAGGCTCTTTAATTGTTGAATTGGCTAAACGTCATTATGAACAAGATGATTACAGCGTATTGCCACGTGAAATGGTGACCAAAGCCTCGTATGAAAATGCAATGACTTTAGACATCGCGATGGGTGGTTCAACCAATACCGTTCTACACTTGTTGGCTGCAGCCAATGAAGCTGGCGTTGATTTCACGATGGACGACATTGACCGTTTATCTCGTAAAGTGCCTGTACTCTGTAAAGTTGCACCTGCGAAAAACGACGTACATATGGAAGATGTACACCGTGCTGGCGGTATCATGTCCATTCTCGGTGAATTAGACCGTGCAGGCTTATTGGACACATCTGTAGGTACTGTTCACGAAGCAAGCTTAAAAGATGCTTTAGATAAATGGGACATTATCCGTACTGAAAATGAAGACGTTTACCAATTCTTCCGTTCAGCGCCGGGCGGTGTACCAACGCAAACTGCATTCTCACAAGATCGATATTACCAACGTCTTGACGGTGACCGTGAAAATGGCGTGATCCGTAATGCTGAACATGCATTCTCTAAAGATGGTGGTTTGGCTGTGCTTTACGGAAACATTGCGTTAGATGGCTGTATTGTCAAAACGGCAGGTGTAGATGATTCAATCTTGAAATTCAACGGTACTGCACGTGTGTTTGAAAGCCAAGATTCTGCAGTAGAGGCGATCTTGGGTAATGAAATCAAAGCCGGTGATGTGGTGGTGATTCGCTATGAAGGCCCACGTGGTGGTCCGGGCATGCAAGAAATGTTGTACCCAACCAGCTACCTGAAATCGAAAGGTCTAGGCAAAGAATGTGCGTTATTGACTGACGGTCGTTTCTCTGGCGGTTCATCAGGCCTTTCAATTGGTCACGTATCTCCAGAAGCAGCAGAAGGCGGTGCAATTGGTTTGGTGGAAGATGGTGATTTAATCGAAATCGATATTCCAAACCGTACCATCAACTTAGCTGTTGATGAAGAAACCATGGCCGCTCGCCGTGCAGCGCAAGAAGCTAAAGGCTGGCATCCTGTGGAAGAGCGTCCGCGTAAAATTTCGAAAGCATTGAAAGCGTATGCAATGCATACCACGAGTGCGGCGAAAGGCGCAGTACGTGAAATCTAAATTTTAGATCTCCAAATAAAAAAGCACTCCACATGGGGTGCTTTTTTAATTTACATCTACATAACTTGCATTGGATACGAGGAAATGTCATCCGCAACTGTCTGAGGCAAACGGTAATTTAAAAGTGAATGTTTCTGCGATCATTTTTTTAGTTGCAACCAGTTGCCGAGTTTTGTCGGTGAGGTGCATTGCACCGCAAGATGGTTTCCTTGCGAAGCTTCGCATCTCATTTTGCCGAAACAAAAGTAACATACGAGCTCCGAAAATTAGCTTTTATAGAGGTAAGACTCCGCTGTAATCAGCTTTTAAATGAAATAATGGGACAATAATTCTAAGTTATAGATTTCTTAATCTGATTAAAAATAATGTTTCTTGAAGCAACTAAATAAAATTTAATAATTAATTGATGTCATTAAAATTCTAAAAAAGACAGCCTCGAATAGTAGCTATAATTTATATGGCTTTGTGTAGGCAATCCCTTACTTTTGAAAGATCCAAAGTAACAAAAATCTTTTGTTCTGCTGATATGGCATCCCTGCCATACAGAAAAACAGCGACATCCATGTCGCTTTGTCATGTGATTGAATGGTATTGCATGCGCTAAAAATCTTTTTTGTTGAGATGTAATTTCTTTTACATGCCGAGCGCTTTCTATACAATAAATTTAAAAGAACCCGCCAAAGCTGAAGCCAAAATCAGCCATCGCCAAGGAAGAACAATGAGTAAAAATAATATCCGCGAACATTCAGCACCTGTTTATGACGGCATAGAAAATGCGCCTGCACGTTCCATGATGCGTGCCACAGGCTTCCAAGATGCTGACTTTAAGCGCCCATTTATAGGCATCGCCTCGACTTGGGCCAATGTCACGCCGTGTAATATGCATATTGATGGCTTGGCGCGTGAAGCTGAAAGTGGGGTGAATGCTGCAGGCGGGAAAGGCATTATTTTTAATACCATCACCATTTCTGACGGTATATCCAACGGTACAGAAGGCATGAAGTATTCATTGCTATCGCGGGAAATCATTGCCGATTCCATTGAAGCTGTGGTGGGCTGTCAGGCCTATGATGGCGTAATTGCCATAGGCGGCTGCGACAAGAACATGCCGGGCTGTATCATGGGTTTGGCGCGATTAAACCGTCCGGGCCTGTTTATTTATGGTGGCACCATCAAACCCGGAGCAGGGCATACCGACATGATTTCGGTATTTGAAGCAGTCGGTCAGCAAGCCAAAGGCGAAATTAATGAAATTCAGGTCAAGCAGATTGAAGAAGTCGCGCTGCCGGGGCCGGGTTCGTGCGGCGGTATGTATACGGCCAATTCGATGGCTTCAGCGATTGAAGCACTGGGCATGAGCTTGCCGGGGTCTTCAGCACAGGAAGCGGTATCCGCGGATAAAATTGCCGACTGCCAGCGTGCAGGTGAAGCCGTGATGAACCTGCTGCGTCTGGATATTAAACCACGTGACATTATGACCAAAGCCGCTTTTGAAAACTCGATTAAAGTGCTAATTGCTTTAGGCGGGTCAACCAATGGCGTGCTGCATTTGATTGCCATGGCGCATACCGCAGGTGTGGAACTCTCTTTGGATGATTTTGTGCGTATTGGCAAAGATATTCCTGTGGTGGCCGATGTACGTCCATCGGGTAAATATTTAATGTCGGAACTGATTGCTATTGGTGGTATTCAGCCGCTCATGAAACGCATGTTGGATGCAGGAATGCTCGATGGTTCTTGCCTGACGGTTACGGGCAAAACTTTGGCGGAAAACTTAGCCGATGTAGCAGATTATCCTGCAGGTCAACAAATTATTCTGCCGTTTGATGCGCCAATCAAAAAGGATTCGCACTTGGTGGTACTCAAAGGCAATCTGTCACCGACAGGTGCTGTGGCTAAAATTACCGGTAAAGAAGGGCTGTATTTTGAGGGGCCTGCGCGGGTATTTGAGGGTGAACAGGGTGCCATGCGCGGTATTTTAGATGGTGAAGTACAAGAAGGCGAAGTGGTGGTGATCCGCGGTGTTGGACCCAAAGGCGGGCCGGGTATGCCTGAAATGCTGAAACCGACTTCAGCGATTATTGGTAAAGGTCTAGGCAAATCCGTCGCACTGTTGACTGATGGGCGTTTCTCGGGCGGCAGCCATGGTTTTGTGATTGGTCATGTGACACCAGAAGCCTATGAAGGCGGCCCAATTGGCTTGGTTAAAAACGGCGATAAAATTTCAATTAACGCTGAAACCCGTGAAATGACTTGGCATGTGGCTGAGGATGAAATTGCTGCACGTCGTGCGGCCTGGGTCAAACCGAAGCCAAACTATACCCACGGCGCTTTGGCTAAATTTGCCAAGTTGACCTCTGGTGCGGAAAAAGGTGCGGTGACTGACCTAAATCTAGACGTCTAATGCATTGTTAAACATTGAACATTCAGCCCTGACTTGATATAAGTTTTGCACAAGGCTTATATCTCATTTAAAACAGCTTCATAATAGAAGTTGACTTTAAGTATGTGCTGGAAGGTTCGGCACAATTCATCATTTTGAGGCAAAAAACGCATGTCACTGTTACGCCGTTGGTTCGATCCAATCCGATCGAGTTGGTTTTATCAGAAACCGACCCGACAAGCGGTGTTACCCACGGAACAAGGTCTGAGTGTTTATCTTCGACTGGATGATGTCTATAGCTATTTGGCTGCGCAGCAACTGCCTCAATTAGAAGAAATTCTCAGTGATGAAATTAAACCACTAAAAGTGATTATTTGTCGTCAGAGTGCAGAACCTCCTAATCAAATGTCCTCGATAGAATGGCAACAATATTGTCTGAATGATGCCCAAATTTTAGCGCGGCAGCATCGTTTTAGTTTTCATGAAACACCTGAACAACCGACCGCTGAAGCTTTAGAACAAGCCGAAATTATTCTAAAAAATACGCCATTACGCGGCCAAGATTTTCTTTATTTACTTGAAGATGTGTTCCACATGCTGTGGCAAAAGCAGTATGGCAAGCTGAGAACACTGTATGCGATGGCCAGCCGTCATCACAAAGCACAAGATTTTCCTGAACGTATCTTTACCGATACCCCGATTTTATCAGGCTATTTTGAGTTTGGTGAACGTAAGTACCATGCTGTAGATGATTTACTGCGTTTAACACGCCGTTTAAAACAACAAAAACTCCTGACAGATAACCCGATCTTTATGATCAATCATATTGAATGGCGTGAGCACCTGATCAGTGATGCAGAAGAGTTGAATGAAATTCAGGGGCTCGATCCTGAGCTTGATCTCTACATCGCGATGGAAGATCCGATTTCATGGTTATTGCTGGCTTATATTCGTGAAGAATTGGCGGACTATTATAATATTCAGCTGAATGTGTATCCATTGTCGTATCACGGTCGTGATCTGTTTGACTGGAATTTGGCAACACGTCTGTCTAAACGGACAGAAGTTAAGTTCACGCCATTTTGCCGGCCTACAGAAGCTGCGACATTAGCTATGTCACAGCTTTACTACAGTGCGCCCGAAGAGCAGCGTATTGAGGTGATGTATCGCATTTTGGAGGCCGTATGGACCAAAGGGCGTGATTTATCCTTTAAAGCACATTTTCAGGCTTTACAGTATGAGTTAGAGATTTCTGAACTGACTACTGACGATATTGCTGAAAAATTAAAAGAAAATGATATGCACTGTGAGATGAAGTCACAGCCCGATTTTCCTGTTTTAGAATTACGTATTGCAGATCAAAGCTATGTATTTAATAGCTTATACCGCGTTTGGATGATTGAAAGTATTTTCAGTAATGTGTTAGAAGAGAAGTATAAAAGTGAAAACACCGCTGAAAGTGAAGCCAGAGAAGATGAAGAAAGAAAAAGTTGAGTCATTAGAGCAAGCCCGCGCACAGATTGATGTGATTGATCAGGGGATTATTGAGCTCATTGCTGCACGTCAGTTTTATGTCGATCAAGCGGTGCGTTTTAAGCATTCAGTACAGGATGTTCAATCACCAGAACGTGTCGAAGCGGTGATAAGTAAAATTCGTCTACAAGCCACAGAGCACGGTGTAAATGCAGATATTGTGGAACGTTTATACCGCGATATGATTCAGCATTTTATTCAACGTGAGTTGAAAGAGATTCGTCCATAGTTGGGACCGATTTGATGTTATTCCCAAGTAGAAATGTCCTACCTAATAACCAAATAGAAATGTCCTATATGGACATTTCCAAGTCAAGCACAGGATTCAGATTTCGTTGTTGAATTGCTGTTTTCTGTGCACGTCTACTTGGCATCTTTTGAGAACGATTGCGTTTGTTTTGTTGTTCCAGTTCTTCATGCTGTTGTTGGATATGATTCAGAACAGCACCCAACCGTTTATTCTCAACAATCTCTCGCTGATTCAGCTGACTTAATTTATCGAATAGGCTGTAATTGATCTTTCGGCCATCATGCATGAGGGCTACAGTACCATCCGGGTATTCCAGGAACTCAAGATACTTACCGATCAACCTTTGATTTTCTTCGGTGTTTTCTAGGAGATATACGCATTTATCATAAGTAATCGTCAGGCTATTCGTGACTCTGCGGGGTTCACGCCAAGTAAAAATATCATCTAATTCTTCGGCTGTTTCAGTGATAGGCCGATGTAGATTCTTAGGATTAAAAGCCATCTTGGCGAACTTCTGATTGAACTGCTCAATGAAGCAAGGTAGCCAGGCATTCGCTTGCTCAATCGAACAGATACCTTCCAAGCGCATTTCTTTGATCAGACGGTCCTGAAGCGTTCTATTCGCCCGTTCTACACGGCCTTTGGCCTGCGGTGAATTGGCGAAGATGATATCGATATTCAGGGTGCTGAGTACACGTCCAAACTGGGTAATCTTGGTGTCTTTCTTGCTGCTTTGATTCACTCTAAAGACTGAATGTTTGTCGCTGTAAAACGCTAAAGGCTTACCGTGCTGTTCGACATATAAACGTGTTGAAATCATATAGTCAAAAGTTGATTCTGACTCACAGAAGCGTAAATGCTGTAATTTACCTGTGGCATCATCAATGAATACCAGTAGACAGCATTTAGCAGCGCGTCCTTCAAACCAGTCATGGTGTGAGCCATCAATTTGGATCAGTTCACCAAAGCAATCCCGGTTGTAACGAGGCTGATACGGGCGTTTCAGGCGCTTGGATCGAGGAATCCATAAGTCAGCTGCAATCATCCAGGAACGCAGGGTTTCTACTGAAAGATCGAGTCCATGTACGGTGGTGAGCTTTTCATGCGCTAAAGTGGGCCCGAAACCATGGAGTTGGTCAGAAACAATATTGAGGCATTTGAGTCTGAGTTCTTCAGGAAGTTTGGAATTGCTGATTTGGCCACGACCGGCATGGGCTAATGCAACTGGACCTTGGGCTTTGTATTTCTGCAGTAAGCGTCTGATCTGACGTTCTGAAATATGAAGTAGCTGAGCAGCATGGGATTGAGTTATGCGTTGATCGCAGATTTCCTGCAAGACCGACAATCGTTTAAGTTCTTTATCCGACATAGACACCAACATATCAAACCGTCCGCTAAGGAAATTGCAGAAGTGCATATTCTAAAAGCGGACATTTTTACTTTGGAGAAACCGGACATTTCTATTTTGGAGTTACAAAAATATTTCGCATAAGAGATTTTATGTTAAGTAAATACTAGAAATGCCTTTGATTTGGGAATTTCGGATAAATCCACTATGTCAAATAGGGTTTTATATTTTTAAAACTCTATTCAAATTGCGGGTATATAAAATCATAACATCCTGTTTTTATACGATTTACAATACTATAAGGATTAATAATTATTCCAATTTCTGCTTTACGGCTTTCACCCTCTAGATTACCGACATCAATAAATTCTTCATTTATATGCCATATATACCAATTGTGAGATAATTTAATTATTTCCTCACCAATTTTCGCCCCATAATCACTTGTATCTCTGAATAGAATTTTAGAAAAATCACCAACTTCTACTATGTTTCCAATTTTCTCCCAAAGTTTCATTTTAACGCCGAATTTAGTTACGCAATGAGCATAAAAATCGATATCATCATTAACTATATCCAGTAAGTCAGGCTTGAAACCACATGGATACACAGTCTTAAATGCCCTAATAACATCACTATTCAATTGCGTTTTATCATAAGCAATCAGTTGAAAATATTTTTTACTGCCATAATCCAACTCTACAGAAAATACATCACCGATTTTTGTGTAAACTCTAGTCATTATTTGATACCAGAACTCTTAGTTGGTCGAGTTTTATTAGTTTTCTTAAAATTAACATAATACGGATCATACGAAATCATCAATGTATAGCTTTAATTTCCTGTTGGAAAGCCATGAAACATCCATTGTATTCCCCATAAGATTACTAAGATAAGGATCACCCAAACCATAATCTTTAAATTATACATTCTGTAAGTTTTACTAAAATTAACATAATACACGTTATACGAATTCAAAAAATGGGAGCTAAGCTCCCATTTTTAATGCATTTTTTTAAATAAGACTAGGATGTGCATCTAAAATTCGAATCAATGTTGCTGCTGGTCCTGTTGGATAGCGTCGACCTTGTTCCCAGTTTTGCAGAGTACGATGGCTAATGTGGAGACGTGCTGCAAATTCGCTTTGACTTAAACCAGTTTTTTCTCGCACTTCCTTAATATCTGGTAATTCAAGTTCGGTCGTTCGACTAGCTTGGATCTCTTTGCGCTTGATTGCTCCTGCTTCTTTAATCGAAGCAACTAAGTCATCAAATAAGTTGTTATCCATGAAATTGCTCCTTCACGAGTTGGCGCAGAATGGCGGTTTCTTTATCCGTTAGATTATCTTTTACAGATTTTGGATAAGCCACCAAGAAAAAGATTTGATCATCCTCATTTACCCAATAGTAAATTACTCTGATACCGCCACTTTTGCCTTTATTACCTTGAGCACAACGTACTTTTCGAATGCCACCGCCATTCTTGATTAAGTCACCTTTATCTGGCTGAACCAATAGATCTTGTTGAAGTTGACGATATTCCTCATCAGATACAAGGTCTTTGATTTGCTTGGTAAAGATACTGGTTTCAATGAATAACATAGATTCTGTGTACGTCAATGGCGTACAAGTATTCTAGCAGTTTCCACATCAAAAAACGAGAGCTGCTGCTCTCTGTTATTCACCAATTAAAATGTCTGTGCGATAAACCATTTAAAATGTCCTGTTTTTAACTACAAGAGTCAAGTACAGGATTTAAATTTCTTTGTTCAATAACAACTTTCTGAGCTTTACGACTCGGCATACTTTTCTTGAGACGGGAACGTTTATTCTGTTTCTCCAATTCCTCATGTTGCTGCTGGATATGGGCCAGGACCGAACCTAATCTTTTATTCTCAACCACTTCATTCTGCTGTAGTCCA
>NZ_MVKW01000013.1:0-23050 GCF_002018395.1 Acinetobacter sp. ANC 5600 | reverse complement strand
CGAGAGATCGTTGAGAATAAACGTTTGGGTTCTGTACTAGCGCATATTCAACAACAGCATGAAGAATTAGAACAACAAAACAAACGCAATCGTTCTCAAAAGATGCCAAGCAGACGTGCACAGAAAACAGCAATTCAACAACGAAATCTGAATCCTGTGCTTGACTTGGAAATGTCCATATAGGACATTTCTATTTGGTTATTAGGTAGGACATTTCTACTTGGAAATAACAGCCCTATTCACGGGCCTTTTGATCATCTGATTAACATAAAATCTCTTATACGAAATATGAATTGTTTGAATAGCCACTTAAAATTTAGACGAACCTAACCCGATTGAAATGGACTTTTTCATACTGAAAGAGGTCTATTACTGATCCATTGAAGACTTTTTTGTATATCTAAAATCAGAATTAGACTCAATCCAAGCTGATTTGCAGCATTTAGTACCGTTTTTGTAAGAACTATTTTATTATTCATTTCATTCGATCCAAAATTACTGGTTCAGTATAAAGGTTTAAAAATATGACTACTATCGACGAACAAGAAAAGTCTCTAAAAAACTTTCCATTTTCTGAGGCAGAATTACTTGAGAATATAGATGAATATAATGCACATGCTGATGCAATTGCTGTACTGGTCGAAAGTGAATTCTGCAATTGATATTGCAAATTATCTACTCCATTTTTGAAAAATTAATTTCCTTATAGAGATAACATAAAATCTATTTCACATGGATGAAGCAACAATCAAAAATATGGCTGTTTAACCTCTACTTTTAACTTCGGTTATTTATGGGAGGATTATCGTATTAATTAATGATTCAATTATCTATAAAGCACTAAATTTTCACAGCCATAGCTTCCACAAATTCCAAAACTTGAAATAAACCTTGTGGATGCTGAATTTGCTCTATAGGGATACCTCCAGTTAAGAGGTTTTTGTTATGCATAAAATGGTGAATCATTTCAACATCACCGCCATTTAGCATCTCTAAAGCAATAGAGATCCGGATCAATGACAAAGCCAATTTTCCTTGTTCAGAATCAGAGATGATCCCAAATTCGTTTACCGTCAGCTTTCCTGAAGATATTCTGAGTGTCGTTGCCATTTGATCTAGGGTCATGCCGAGCCGTTCAGAACTGTTTAAAACTGCTTTGGTTAAAACAGAATTTCTATCTGTATTTGAAGGTGAGTACATAGCACATCCTATAAATAATCATTATGGGCTGTTTCATTAGTACACAACAAATGTCGCTTTGTACAGATCTTAAAAATTGACTGAAAGGTGTGAATTTGTACTTAAAAAAGTATGTGATAGTTCTTTATACATCAAAAATATCGAAAAATAAGCTTAATTATGGAGTAAGGTTATCAATTGCTGAATTGTAGTTTTAGGATCTAATTCTAATGCTTCGCAATATCTTAAAAATTCAAAGATATCTAACTTTCTATCCCCTGTTTCTACTTTCGCTACAAATGAGTAAATGACACCTAAACGTTCTGCTAGTGCCCGTTGTGAAAGTCCGAGTTCATTTCTCTTCTGAATAAAAAGCTTACGAAGCCAAACATATTCATCAGAGTGAATTGATAAAGTAATATTATTCATTGCACATATAATAGGTGCGTGTTAGGATGCACCTGTTTTAGGTGCAAATTTCACTAATATATTAATAATATGTAATTTTTACCCTTAATATAGATAATTTTATTTAAGGTGATAAATTCATATATCAAAAAAAGAGGGCTGAAATGGGGAAATGTAACAAAGGAAAACAGGGAGTAAAACAGTTACTTTTGCTATCCAGTATTGCTCTAGTACTTCATCTAAGTACCAATACCAATGCTGGTATAGCACCTGAAGTAAAGGCTGTAAAAAATAAGGCAAGCATTAGCCTGAAAAAAATAGTCTCTAAGAAATGTTTGGATAATTTAATTGTAAGTGATGATGGAGATATGAGTCTCCCTTCAGGATGTAATTTTTCATTTAGCGAATTGTATGCCCATGACCAAAGTTTCAGAGCTAAAGTGGCCAAAGCGTTTAAAGCTTCGCCATTTGATGGCCGATTCTTTGATATAGAATCACCTGCAGAGATTACAGAGCCAGCAGGTGATAATGAACTTACTTGGTCTGTTTTAATTGAAACAGTGTCCAGAGAGAAGGGCACAAGCGCACAGGTTTTCGCTGTTCCAAATATCAATGAACTCACTGTAATTATAACGGACACAGGGAGTGGCAATAAAAAATGTAGTTATGGGATATATGGCGATATTCAGGAAAGAAATGAAAGTTTCTCTTTGGCTTCTTTATATATAAAGAACTATAAGGGTGCTTTTCAAGGCTGTAAATTGCTGACAAAAGTGCCAAATCTTAGTGGTTATGATGGCTTAGCTAATCAATAAAAATTTCTTTAGTCTTTAATTTTAAAAGATTTATGTTATGTCTTGTGTAATAAAAACGGTTTCATTGAAACAGCCTTTGTCTGCTATGCAAAGTTTACTTGGCTATTTAATTTTTTTTCTGATTACGTTATTTGCTTTCAAAGCATATGCTGGAATGAAAGCAGATATCTTATTTTACTTTATAGGATTCCTATATTTAGTCATTTCATTTTTAATTTATTATCCGATTCGAAGGGTATATGTCAGCAATATATTACCCAAAAAACTGCATAAGCAAAAATTGAGCTATTTGAAGGCTGATGGTTTTAATGACAGCTATTCAGCGACAGGCGTAGTGATTGATACTGTACAGCGGAAAATTGCTTTTACGGCCCAAACTGTAACCGACATTATTATTTTTGATCTGAGCGACATCCGCAGCTGGAGTATGGAAACACAGACAAATACTATTCGACGTTCTGACGGCAGAGAGATATCACGAGATCACTATTCTATCGTTGTGAATACGAATAATGCTGAGTAACCTATGTTCAAGTTTTTTGCATTCAACGCTCATGATGCCCAATCATGGATAGCAAGATTTAATGCGATCATAAATGGTTAAAAATATTTAAAATTAAAGTACTGATATCGATCAGTACTTTTTGACTTCATCGATCTGTTGATTAAGTATATTTTGTCAAACATCAAGAAAACAAGGTGAGGCGAAAGCTTCCGAACTTTTAGAACTAAGCTAAGTATAGGCAAGCTATCTGTAACATCGTAGCAGACGAAACGTGGAACGAGGCTGGCACAGCCTAAAATTATAAAATAGTGATCTTAGTTTTTCAGACCAAATACTAATTTCTAGATCGGTCAATTTAAATATCTGTTTCTAAATCTGGTGTGTATACAAATAAGTCATTCATAGTGCAGTTGAAATATTTACATAACTTGTCTGCAATAGGAAGTTCGATTCGAATAGCTCGATCATAGTACAAACTCGTCAACGTATTTCGATTTATACCTGTCGCATGTACAACATCACTTAATTTCAAAATCTTACGTTCGCCCATGAGGCTAGCTAATTTACATTCAATCATATGACTTTCAAATATAAAAAATAACTTGCTGTAAGTTATTTTTAGTTGAATTTCTGCTCACACTATAGTATAAATAACTTACAGCAGGTTATATTTACTTTCTACAAGTGTTAATTCTACTCTAATTATTATTATAGCTTGTAATTTAGATAAACCATCGTTTTTTGATAATCAGATTAAAAGATAGGATGAAGTTATGAGTATTTCTAATGAACTATGGTTAAGCCATAAAACTAAACTTTTGGGCTATAACTTAATCAAACAGTTGAATGTCGGTATGGGATTCGGCCTCGCAGGGTACTTGCATGTAAATCATTGTTATAATAACCATGAAGCTGTTTTGGTATGGTTGGAACATTTCTTAACTGAGAATCCAGAAATAGATAATTTTAATTCTATTAGAACGGAGTTCCTGAAGTGTTTTCCTGAAACTTCATATGTAATAGCCTAAGCATTAAACTTAAGCTATTTTTCATACTATGAAAAATAGTAGCTCAACTAAAATATATTTTGTTAAAAGTCTGGTCCATCATAGCTTCTATTTTCGGGTTGAGAATCTTTCTTTTGAGTAGGAGGGGACACTGATTGATTTTCATAAAAATGAGTCGCTTTCTCTGCTTGGTTAGTTTGACTTAATTCTTTCGGTTCCAGTGCTAGTTCCTTATATGGCGAGTTTTGATCAGAGCGTTTATATTCAATCTGATCGTTCTCAACTTTAGTGCTGTCAATTGGAGAATATGGGACTTGCTTTGGCGGAGAATCAAATTCAATTTGGATATCTTCTAAAGTAGCTAGTTGTTGTACCTTTTGTTTAAATTCGTCTGTTCCAGATACCAACACTACTCCAAATTTATCTCTAGCAAGTAACAGCGCATCATGGATATGCGTATCATTTTTGCTTAAGACATTAATTTCTGATGAATTTTTATCTTCAAAAAAAGCCACTTTTTTTTGATCTAAATAAAACTTATGGCCGAATTTATATTCAACTAGATATTTTTTACTCGGAAAAAGTCGCTTTTGAGTTTGCTGATTTAAACTTGAACTGTTGTCTGCTGCTTTGAAAGAGTTTATAGGTTTTAGGTCATTCTGCTTCATTCGCTTAGATTTTTGACTATATTCAAAAAAATCATGCAGTTGTACAAGATCAGGTTTAGATAAATATTCTGTATGTTGATAAGAACTATTAATTTGATTTTTAGGAACTAGACTGAGTTCATAGTTGATCTCTGGTAGTATCTTAGATTTATCAGCTTCTCGTTCATTCTGATGAACCAATGGTGTAAGTTGTAGGGAGAAGTATAATTGCCAGCATTGCTCAATTTCATTGGCATTAAAATATTGTTTATTCAATTTTAAAGATTGGGTATACACCAGATTATGAATTCTTTGCATCAGTATCTTTTGATTTTCGATACTTAAGTCAGGTATGTCATTTTTACGAACACAGTCTGCTAATGTCGATTGCAGCGTATTTACATTAATGCTGCAACAATTGAGTAGCAGAGCAGTTTTAATTAACGCAGTGCTTTGACATACATCTGTTGCTGTAAAGTATTTATAGAGTTCTTTGAAACTTGTTTGAATATGTTGAGGGGCCGAATTCTTGAAGCTGGGTAGGACTCGCTCTTTATTAATATCTTGAATATTCCTAGATTTATGTTCCAAAGCTAGACGAAATAATTCTTTAAACTCTACTGTGCCTCTTATTCGCGCTTTTTGCTTGGGATCTAATGCATTTATACATTGTCGTAGTCGATTCAGAGAATAATTACTAAAGACCAGGATTCCATATCGATTTTGAATTGCAATGGGTTCATCCGGCTGCTGTTGATCAAACAGGAGTTGAGCCTTTCTGATATTTGGATTGTTCTGAGTAATAAAATTTTTAGATTGACGCTGATCAAATAAAAATTGTTGTTGGATCAGCAATGGATTCATTGGTGAAATGTACTTTAAAAAATTAGCGTAGGATGTGATTTTGGATGAGTCAAAGTTTCTCGATGAGAAGATATTATTCGGTAATTTTTCCGATGTCTGTTTACTCAAGTCTTTATGTTGAGAACTAAACTTTTCTCGTATCTGTGCTCTGCTTTTTTTTTGATCTGCAAGATGATGATAATGTAACAGTGTAAAAATCACATCAGATGATTGTGCTGGAAATTTTTGCTGCCATCGCTTCAAAAAATGACCTTTGTTATATTTATAAATTTCATTGTCAAACTCGATTTCTTTGTACTTATTTTTTCGGTCTAGGCTGATAAGGTCTTTGTTTAATTTCATTGTAAGATAACTATCATGCAGATCTTTTATCAAAAAGTCGTCATTATTAAATAAATGATACGCGTGTAACTTCGAAGTTACAGTTTCATTCTGCTGAGCTGTATCACTTAATTTGATTAATGGAATCCTTATCTGATTGATATCATGATGAATAAATTCGCCCCATTTTTTTTCTAAATTTTTAAGTGTCACTTGCCTATTACAAAATAAAGAGGCTTTAAATGTGAGTATTTGCTTCTCACTTGTTTGAATTTTAAAAATACTGCCATTACGTTTCTTTTCATACAGAATTCCAACTTGAGCTAACTGTTGGTGCCAATCTTTCCAATTTTTTGTGCTGTTGAATATATGTTCAATATCTTGAGCAAGATAAGACTGATAGTTATGCGCAGCAGAAATTTCATTTCTCATCTGACTTTTTTGCTGATGGCGGTGCTCTTGATCACGAACTTTTGAATCGATTTGATGCGCATCTGGCTTAGCATTATAGTTTGGATTTCTTTCGCATTTTTCATTGACATGGTTGTATACAAAAAGGGGATTAGGCTCTGGTTGCCAGCCTTGTTTTACTTCAATTTCTGCAGCGGCTCGATGGACAGCATTCAAGATCCAACCGTCACCTAAATCAATGACTTTATTTTCATTACGCTTATTTTTTTGAAAAGGATGTACCTTGTTTACAATTAAATGAAAGTGCACATTATCTGTGTCTAAGTGCATTGCGTACTGAATTTGCAGTTCTTCTGCACCGAGATGTCTCGTTAAAATATCAATTTGTTCTTCTAGCTGCTGCGTTGTTGGTACTTCAAATTTTTTAAAACTTCCGACGATATGAACGATCGGGTCAATCACTTGAGAGTTCAAACTGGCAGTTTGTGACATTTCAATTTTTTGATAGTACGGGTCATCATCTAAAAAATTTCTTGAGTTTGAATAGACACATTTTTCAGAGATCAGTTCGTCATTTACACTAGAATGCAATTGAGAAATATAGTCCGATAAGTACTCGCCACGTGTTCTTTTGGGATCATGAATATAATCTGATAACCCATCGACGCGCTTTGCAATGGACGTATCGAGTGTGTTGGGAATCACTTTAATAATCATACATTTTTCCACTTATCATTGAGCTGGCGAACGACTATTTTTATCTCGTTAGTCAGTTGTTTAATGTCTTCTAACTCATGTGGAATGAGTTGTGTATCTTTGAGTTCTTCTAGTAATTTGATTAGTACTATACCTATGGTTCGAATTGCGTGAATGTCTCTTTGATCTAATATCTGAGTGTGAGACTCCGTTAATATTTTCATACGTATATAGTCTGATTTGTTCATTTGTAATACATGAGATGAATCAATCATTTTCTGATATTCATCAATCGTTAAACGAATAAGAATTTGTTTTTTTCTTAAAGTCTTATCTTTCATTTTTTTCTACTGCATGCAAATTGAGACCGAGCGGAGCAAGCTCGAAATTTGTGACTATGGACGATGTGATATACATCGTCCCATCCTGTACTTTTAGAAATATGCGGTGGGGGAGAAATATGGGTAAATATTGATAGCTTTTTATTTTTTTTCTTATTGCTAAAGATGACTTTTTTTGAACATATAAAAATCGAAAAATGGTCAGGATTTGCCATTTCGATATAAGCAGAAATTTTAAATACTGGTCTCATTATTTTATTCGAATGGAAAAAAATACTATGCAAGATCAGAATGTTTTAGAGCTTGAAACTCAAAATACGAATAGTCGAAATCTTGAAAGCACATTAACTCATTCAAATGTGAAATCAGTTGTTAAAGCAGAAAATTCTTCGAGTACGATTGATAAAAAGCAAAAAATATATAGCGAAAATGATTCAAAAAAATTTGAGAATATTCTTCTTCGTTTTAAAGAAAAAAAGAATGAAAAGAATATGACGAGGGGGCAACTTATCAGTCAACATAAGAATATTTTAATAGAACTTTTTAGTTCGGGTGCAACAGTTGAAGAAGTACTCTCATTTTTAGAAGGAAATAATTTCTCTGGTCTTACTGCTGAAAATCTACGTGAATTTTCTAAAAACCGGAAATAATTTGAGAAGCTAAAATTCTTTTAAGCACATAGCCTGTTTGTAATCTATAAGCTCTCTCCTCGACAAAAGCCATCTATTTTTTGCTTAGGAGAGCACAATAAATTATTACCTGTGGAAATCTTTACTCACATTATTTAAATTTCTTCTTTCTATCATGTCGATAATTTTTTGTACTAGTGCTTGATGTCATAATGTTTGAAATTGAACGTTCTATCGATGTCCGCAATCCTTCAAATAGTTGGACTTCATTTGAGTTTTGAAGATAGAGCATTATATTTTCACTAATGGAGTCTATGATCTCTTTCGGATTTCTAATTCTGAAATGCTCGCTTACAGCTAATTTCATGAGATGTGAAAGCTCAGGAAATGCTTTGCTTCCTGCGATTTTAAGCGCCATTTTATTATCAATTGATTCATATATAAGTGTATGCGTAATATCAAATGGTGGTGAAACAAAAATGCTTTTCATATCCGGGGAATACTGTAGAGCAAAGTTTTTCAGATGCGCATCACCATTCCCAATTAAGCAGTTGAATACGATGTACTTATACATTTTCTCAACTTCAGTTACGCTTCCAGTGTATAAAAATGTTGCTTTCAATAATGTTTCATAGCTCCCAGTATATTTTGCATCTGCATCATTTGACTTCTTCATGAGCGTCGTAAAGTCTTCATAACCTAGCTTTAAACCATCTCCAGTTTTATCAAACCTTTCTACAACATATGTTTCTAAATTCTCAGATAAGTATGTGTTTGGCGGTTCAAGACCACACTGCCGCGCAGCTTGCATACAGACAAACTCATTAACGGTAAGTAATGGAAATTCAGAATCAAATGACTTTACGATTAAATCCTTTTGTTGAACTGTTCTATCCGTTTGAACCGTTTTTGCATTAGGTATGCTTACTTTTGGTTGCATTCCGGCCAACGAATTTCTGAGATAGTATTTTTCTAATAGCTGTGGGAAAAGAGGTTCATTACTACGGTATGATAGGATTTCACTCAAGCTCAATGAATCTACTTCGGGCAAGTTTAGCTCACTTGTATAAGAGAGCATCCCAATTCCTTCACGACCTTGTAGTGCCAATAAATACATGTCATTAACTTTCGCATATCTGGCAAGTTTTTCAGCAATAAATCTACGATTAAAACCTTCTGGTAAGTTCTGAGCAAATATTGGATGTAATGCACCAGAAGTATAACCATCCATGCCTCTTTGAGTCATGGTGAGTGATACATGCTGTGCTTCTTGTGTGGGCTGATAATGGTGTACTGAACCATATGTCAATATGCCAGCTTCAGTTTGATTAGCGCATACCGTGATATTGGTAATTTTGGCAGGAAGGAGGGGGTGTTTATTCATTCGTCATCCTCAGCAAACATTTTTTCAATCTCATCCCAATGGGGTAATGAGTGTTGCTTTAGCGAAACATCAAACTGTAAACCGACAGCATCAAGTACTCTCTCAAATATGTCAAACGAACCAGTAAAGCGTCCATTCTCAATCTCTGAAATTGTGGTTTTATTGATTCGAGTCAATTCAGATAAATCTTGCTGTGTAAAACCAAGGGCTTTTCGTTCAATACTAACTTTTTTCCCAATTTCGACTCTATTCGCCATCGCAACCCAACCAATATATTAGCTATATAGCTAATATGATATATCATCCATAATATATTAGCTATATAGCTAATACACTCAGTCTAATTGAACAAAGTCGAGGGGAATATCTTCAATCGATTACCAAATTCAAAATGGACTACTTTGAATCTATCAATCCTTCAGTGAGGGGAGAAGAAATAGTAGAACTAAAACAGTTTACAGATAATAACTTTGTACCATCTGTGCCTTATACAGGATCAAAGCATATAGAGATGAAAGAATGGACTGATTTTGACAGCTTTAAACTAATCATTGAACAATCTGAACCACTACTGCGTCATATAACTGCTGTAGTGATGGAACAGAACATTAATGAGCGTTAGAAAATAAGATAAATCATAAGAGTTAGATGAATTAGCACGACAAGATTTAACGCAATGATTACTCTTGTGTCTAGTTTTCTAAATAAACACTATATATAGTGTTTGATAGTCAGATGTGATGTAGTTCTCAAAGTAAAAAGTTAAGATAACTTAGCATATGCTAATAGAATGCTATCAGAATGCATTCATTTCGATTATTTCGGATGATTTATTATGATTTGATATGATTTGGTATATAGCGACAAAAGTCGCTAGAAACGCCTTAAAATTGAAAATAAGAGTATGTTACTCTTGATATAATTGTAAATTCATGTATTATTCTTATGCAAGGTAGCTTTTTATAAGCGAAAAAAATCCCTAGGGAAAACCCTAGAGATTTTTAGTAGCTTAGAAGTAATAAAAATACCAAGCTTGAAAATGTTCGGATGTAAGTGGTTATGTAAATCTAAGCTTATGTAGGAGTTTGCTTAGATACCTCTTAGATCAGGTACTATTCTACTGTGTGAGAATCCAACAAACAACTTGTTTTTTCTTTGTAGTTGTGATAGTGACCTAAATCTAATGTTTTATAGCCATGCACATCCACTAAACTTAAACAGTTTATTGGAGTTTTTGCTATGACAGCAGACTACAAATTCCCTCCTCAGGGATCTCAAGAAGCTATTCTCTTAACAGAATTGTTAGGAGGAGCAGTAATCCGTAATCATCGTTCTATGCACTTAATGGGAAGTCCAAATCCTAGTACTGTGATGAGCCATTTACGCAATAGACGTAATTGGGATGATTACATCAAGCGAAATAACTGTTCAAGTACTTCAAGTACTGGTCAACCGACTAGAATTAAAGAGTACTTTATTGAACCTAAAACGATCATGGACTTAAAAGCTAACGATCCTCGGATTGAAAAGTTTTTAACAGCTAATCGTAAATCATAAATAAAACCTAGTTTCAAACTAAGGTGTCCTTAGGGATGCCTTTTTTATTACAACAATAAAAAGAGGAATAATGTACACAGTAGAGCATGAAAAATATTAGACATCCGTCATGCGGCATATAAGTTGCCATTTCTGCAGTCTAATAATCAATAGCTTAAGGCTTTAAATGACAAAGAATGTCAGCAATCAACGACACATAAGTTGTCATTTTTATACTCAATGTATTCAATTACATGAAGTAAATATTTCAAAAAATCAATTAAGCACTCATATATATTCTTCAAAACTACTTTTATCCAAAAAGATTTTTATTTAATTCACTATTTTTATAAGACATTAGGCTAAAATAGCTATTATGTTATTCGCCAGCCTAACCAAATTTAATCAAAATAAGGTTTTAGATATGAAAATTAACAGCTTAGAGGATGAAAGTGATATAGCTACCGCAGCAGTTAGGGAACTTTGTAAAAGTTTTATTGAGAATGCACGTATCAACACAGTACTTTATGTGGAGAATGATGCAATATGGAGCAAGGCTCCTAATAGCCCTCCCGTCTTAATTAAAAAATATTTGGAGTCAACCCTAAGCTAACCAAAAAAAATGCTAGATCAGGTACTTATAAAATTTAAAAACGGAATATTAGTACATAAAACAAATAGTTCATACTAAGCAGAGCTCTACAAAAATAACGTAATTCATAATTATATAAATTTAGAAAATGGTAAAACAACATGCTTTATGAAGAACTAGCAAAAATAGAATTTTCAAAACAACAATACATTTTTAAATTATTAACTGGAAAATTACTCCTAACAGCTATGGCAGTCCAAAAGGATAGTTAGAAACACTACACATTTGGACAAATATTTAGGTTTATCTAGTAGCCCCTAAATTTATAAATTCTATCTGTACGTCATAGCATCATTTTCATTAGGGTAAACCATGATTGAAGGGCTAAGTGCAAAATTCCCATAACTAGGGATTACCATTTGATTGTTAGTAAAATTATTTAATTTATAACCAATATAAGTTGCTGTACTATCTTCTCTCATTAGGGCCATTACTTTACAACCAAATTTTGTACATCTAACTAACTGAAGATAGCCACCTATTGTAAGATAATTATGTTCATGAATTACTTGAGCTAAAGTATATAAGGGTGCTCGTCTCTTTAATAAATCACTGTCTATATTTTCTTTAAAGTTTTCAATTTGGGTTTCGATTTCGTCTTTTCTGTCGCCTATTATTAAATACTCTTTATTACTAAAATCATGAAGTGTGCAAGTGATTTTCGTATCATTTGGTGTGGTAATCCCCCCTAAAAATAAAAGGATCTAAAAGTAGAATTTTCTCTTAAGATACGAGCAGGAGATTCTGCATGAAAACATCTAAATTTACTGACAGTCAGATCATGTCCATCTTGAAACAGGCAGAATCTGGCACACCTGTAGCGACCCTTTGCCGTGAACACGGCATGAGTAATGCTACCTTTTATAAATGGCGTGCCAAATATGGTGGTATGGATACATCATTAATGGCTCGACTGAAAGAGCTAGAAGCCGAAAATACCAGACTTAAAAAGATGTATGCGGAAGAGCGATTAAAGGCCGAAATCATCCAGGAAGCGATGGCAATGAGCAGCACTGCTGCGCAAGGGTAAAGCCATCTTGCCGGCGTAAGATGGCACAACAGGCAGTTGCCTAGCATGCCATTAGTATTCGTTTGGCTTGTAAAGCATTTGGCATTAGTGAAACCTGCTACCGCTATCAAGCCAAACTCAGCGATGACAAGCCATTGAAGCAGGGTTCTCATTGCCCACAATCAGGGTTATTCGTACGTTGAATCAATTGCTGGAGTGGAGAGAAAAACCGTTAGTGATCCGATGCGATAATGGTCCCGAATTTATCAGTCACGAATTTGTGCGCTGGGCTACTGAGCACGGTATTCGTATTGAATATATTCAACCGGGTAAGCCACAGCAGAATGCGTATATTGAACGCTATAATCGGACCATACGTTATAGTTGGCTGATCAAGCATTTATTTGATACTTTGGATGAAGTACAAGATTATGCAACAAACTGGTTGTGGCATTACAACCATGAAAGACCACATCAAGCTAACAAAGGAAAGCCACCTCTAATGGCTGCTTAACCTCTGTTTTTAACTTCGGTTATTTATGGGAGGATTACCAGCGAATACAGTCTTGTTTGACTATATTGAGATTTATTACAATCGGGTCAGAAGGCATTCCGCAAACGGCTGGTTAAGCCCAGAAGCCTTTGAACAGAAATATTTTAAGAATTTAGAGGGATTTGTTGTCCACGATACTGTCTAGGATCATCTTTTGAGCACATAACTTAAATAGGCATACAGATCTAACCCATTCAGGACTTTATTCTTGATAAAATCATCTAATACCACAGAGAATCTATAAATAATAATGCGTAAGTCTTATTAAAAGACTACGCTATTAATTTTTATTTATATCGATTGTATCATACTCAAAAATTCCGACTCTAAATCGACGATTTGCATCAATTTGACCTTCATCTTTTTGGCAAAGCTCTATTGCTTCGGCCAATAAACTTTTGGAAAATTTCCCCCATAATTCAACAACCCTTTCTTTCAAATAGTTAATAGACTCTTCAGTCAATTCATTTGCAAAAATTGCTTGTTCTAAAAAATAGTTTTGATTTTCAGTCAAATTATGAACGCCAGCAGCGATATGATCAGATAAATTTTCAGCCAGAATCTGTTTTGCTTGATGAGCTTCAGGAGCAGGTGTAAAACTTTCTTGATGTAAAATTACTTTTCCCCCTGCTTCTGTTACTAGTCCAATCCTCTGTAACTCTAATAAAATAGATCGGGGATGTTTGTCTCTAGAAATTTGTTTGACTAACCCTTCAAAACTATTTTCATTACCAGTAAGGGGTAATATATACGGCAAATCTTGGTGCACCCATAATGCAACGACTCGAGCAGGCACGCTGATTGGCATAGTATTTCTATAAGTCAGAGGGATTATAGTATGTTTACCTCCATTCTCTTGCTTAATTTGACTAACATCCCGTCTATTTAAACCTGAAAGTAAACTAATTGAAGAGTCAGTTGTTTTTTGACCTAGATGTTCTAATTCTTTAATAGCCTCATTATAGAAGAGGGGACGAATCGCATTAGAAAACTCACTATAGCCAATTCCTGATTTGACTAACCAATGAGTAAGTTCTCCCATAACTTTTAGTGTATATTCTAATGTAGATTTTGATTCTGATGAGAGGACTTTATTTTTATCAACTAAATAATCATCTACATCAGATTCATTCAAATTAAATTTACTTTCCATTGTGCCTTTATAGCCCATTTCCATTGTGCCTTTATAGCCCATTTCCATTGTGCCTTTATAGCCCATCTAAAAAGTTTTTATATTATATTTTAAAAAACTTTACATCACATTTCTTCAATTTTTAATGAAATTTCCCTAGCCTCGCAAGTTTGAGAGTTTGGTCGATCTACAACGCGATTTATGCTGAAAAAAGTTCTATAATTGATAGTCCATGTTTGATCTTTAAAAGGCAAATTATATTTAAGATCAAATATTTTTTCTTCATACGGTTTATAAATTTGTAAACTCTGATTCTGAGTACAAGATACTTCAATATTTTCATTAAACGGAATCAGGTTTTGATCTTGTAAAGTAAAGCCGGATTTACAGTCATGATTATACTGGTAAACAGTTTCTGAGCTTAAATTCTTAATATGTGCTTGTAAATGTAAATTATGTAAATCATTCGGCTCTATATAACTTAGATCAGTTCCGTAACCATCAGGAAGTATTTCGTTAGTTGTTTTGTTTACAAGATGAAATGAAATTTCTAAAGGGGCACAATAATGCATATTATTTACAGGAGTCCATACAACGAACCTGTCTTGCATTTCATTTTCATCCCCAGTTGATGGTAAAGGGGAAATTGGATCTGATAGTAATGGGGGAGTCGAACCAGTTCCAGTATTTTGCCCAGAGCCAGAACCTCCAACAGTTACTCCAACTCTATAATTTTCTTCACCACAACCAGTAACCAAAACAACAGAAATTACAGTAATTTGTTTTAATACTTTGTTAAACATATTAAAAATAAAGAATGATTGCATTTTTTGATTATACTATAAAATAGATCTCTTGCATAAATCAAAAAACGACCAATCTAGTGATTATTTTTTGTAGCGATCAATAAGCCGTATTAGGTTATCGTTGTTGCATGAACTACTCAAAAGTAAAAACACTGCTAAGTCAGCAGTTTAAACGACTTATCGGAATACAACCTCAACTTTTGCAGATATGCTTGAAGTATTGAGAGCCGCTCAAAGTGATAGCCGACGAGGAAGACCCTCAATACTTTTGCTTGAAGATCAGCTGTTGATGACCTTAAGCTATTGGCGCGAATATCGCACACTTTTCCATGTTGCGATGACCTATAGTATCCATGAATCAAGCGCTTCACGCATTATTCAAAAGATTGAAAACCTTTTAATTAAATCCGATAAATTTCATTTACCTAAAAAGTTACCAAAAGGTGAAGGTGTAGATTGGGAAGTTATCGTGATTGATGCCAATGAAATGACGATAGAACGTCCCGAAAAAACAGAAAAATTACTATAGCGGCAAGAAAAAACGTCATACGATCAAAGCCTAGCTGACGATTCACTATAAAACTAGCCAGATTATATCAACAGCCATTGCACAAGGTAATGTGCATAATTTTCAGCTATTTAGAAAACACCGAAAAAAACAAGATGCCGTCTTGGTAACCAATCAGTTTTTGAGATTATTAGACCAATAAATAATCTTTTTGATAGGCAGTTTGATGTTTTAAAACGCCATAACACAGACGTATAAGCTTGCGCATTGCAACACCTAAAGCACACCTTTAATTTTTATCCTGACTTAATAATTATTGATATAAAGCTTCAATGTGTGGATTCTATTGAATCGCTGTTAAGGTTGAAATATACAATACTGAGCGTATTTTACTGTCATCTGCTTTTGATAAGTGACTTTTGCTTGTTGGCCGAACTGCCAGACAGCTGATGTATTGGAACCAAATCTACATATGCAGCAGCTTAACTCGCTTTTTTAAACTTGTACGAATGAAATAACCCCAACAATAATAAGTCTGATTGTTCACCATTGAAGAAATAGTTTGTAGTAATTTCAAATCCTATTTCAATGTGGATTTTGGGTCTATATGGTTATTTATTAGCTTATATGAGTGGACTGCGCCTTTTAAGTAGATTCTTTTCCCGTAATAAACTACCTTGGTAAACATCACGTCTGCCTATTAAAGCTTTTAATAAGCTAAAATTTTTAGGTTAAGGTTGCTGTAAAGAAGCGTTCTCTTGCATATGCTCTGTATGATTTGTGTAATGCTCATCAAGGTGAAAATTTGAAGAGAGTTCTTTATGGCGACCAATATTGATCGAGTGAATAGCTAGAAAATTTTAGAATTTAGCTACATCTTATTGATATGTCTGATTTTTAATCTTCGTTTAATTAAGGCTATCTAGTTAAGTATTTCCAATAAAACTATAAAGTGATGCAGTTCACATAAAAATAAATGTTCAAAATGCACATTAAATCTGATATAAAGATGCAGAAATGTATACTGTGTCACAATAATAATCTTCCAGTAGATTCATGGCAAGATATTTGTGTAGGAAATGTGCTTGAAATTGTTCCTTAAATTGTTCTAAGTCCACAAGGGGGAGTTATGTTGAGATTGTCACTTTTAGCTGTTGTAGCTTCATTGGGGGTAGCGGCTTGCACATCAAGCCCATATACGAAGCCATCAGATTTACGTTTTCAGAAAAAAACGCAAGAAAATAATCAACCTATTGTATTAAAGCGAGATGAGAAGCTCTGTGGTGGTGATACAGCAGAACAGCAAAATTGCCCGATTGAATTTTATATTGACAGTATTAAAGCTGGAAATTTTTATATAAATAATTCAGCTCAATATGCATTGAAACCAGAAACATATAATTTCAAAGTAAAAAACTGTACTGAAGAATCATGCCAAAGTTGTGATGTTGACTTAAACGTAGGAAAGCTAACAAGCAATGAATTTGTACTCTCTGTCAATACAGACGGTAAACCTTTTATTTCCAATAATGGTCAGCCTTTAAGTTGTGAGGTGAAGCATAAGGTTGCTGCTCAGGAACAGATAATACGAGTGGATTTAGCTGCGGACACTTTATTTAAATTTAACGGTTCTTCCTTGAATGATTTACTGCCAAAGGGGCGTCAAGAGGTCTTGAATGTTGCTTCGCAAATTCATAACAACTTCGTTTCTGTAAGCCGCATTAATTTAGTTGGTCACACAGATCGTTTGGGAAGTGATAGCTATAACAATCAATTGGGGCAAAACCGTGCAGACACAGTACGCAACCTGTTGGTTCAAAATGGTGTGGCAGGGAATGTTATTTCGACTGCAAGCGCAGGTAAAGGCCAACCTGTGACGAATGGTTGTTTTGATGTAAAACAGCGTGAAGAACTCAAAGCTTGTTTACAGCCTGACCGCCGTGTAACTGTCGAAATTACAGGCATTACTAAATAGTTAAAGTTTTAGAAGATAAAAGAATATAATTTTTTGGGTAAAAATATGACTAATTTTATTGTAATTGAAAAAGACTCATTAAATAAGTCTACAGTAAATGCGACACAGATTACATTAACCGAGGCTTCTATTGTTCATACTAAAATGAGCCGTGATGACGTCGATGAATTTATCCGTGATGGCAATAACTTAGTGCTTAAGTTAAAAAATGGTGAAGTTGTTGTCATTGAGAATTTTTTTATAACATATGACGATGTCGCTTCAGATTTGGTTTTTGAAGAAGATGGGTGTGTTCTATATTGGTTTGATGGCGTATCGGGTTTTAAAGGCATTCCAGGATTAGAAGCATTATTGCCTGCTGTTGAAAGCAGTCAACTTGTTGGATTGTTACCTTGGTTGGTCGGCGCTGCTGTAGTTGGTGGTGCTGCGGCGATTATTGACCACAATGACAAGGATGAAGAACCGAAAGATACTACAGCACCTACAGCACCAAGCGTTGTAATCAATAATGGTGGTGATGGTGTTATCAATCCAACGGATCTTGTAAATGGCAAGGTTACAGTGACTGTTAAGCCGACCGAACCAGTTGTAGAGGGTGATAAGATTACGATCACTCATCCTGATGGTTCAATAGAAGAAATTGAAGTTACAGCATCAAACAAAGATGACATTAACAACAATGGTATTATTATTGGGGTAACTCCCGCAGCGGAAGGTGAAGATACTGTCGTTACTGCAAAAGTGACCGATAAAGCTGGCAATGAATCACCAGAAGGTAAAGACAACTCATCGGTTGACTTGGTTGTTCCAGGTGATGTGGATGGTGACGGTGAAAAAGACCTAACAGGTGCGCCAGTTGTTGAAATCAATGATGGTGATGATGGTGTAATTAACCCATCTGACTTGAATGCAGACGGCACTGTTGATGCAAAAGTAACCTTCCCGAAAGATGCGGGTTATAGCGTTGGTGATACTGTCGTGATCAAAGATCAAGACGGCACTGAACTGGTTAAGCGTCCATTAACAGCGGAAGACCTTGAAAACGGCATTACTGTCAAAGTCACGCCTGCAGCGGAAGGTGAAGATACTGTTGTTACAGCAGTTGTAACGGATCCGCAAGGCAATGAATCACCAGAAGGTAAAGACAACTCAACAGTTGACTTGGTTGTTCCAGGTGATGTGGATGGTGACGGTGAAAAAGACCTAACAGGTGCGCCAGTTGTTGAAATCAATGATGGTGATGATGGTGTAATTAACCCATCTGACTTGAATGCAGACGGCACTGTTGATGCAAAAGTAACCTTCCCGAAAGATGCGGGTTATAGCGTTGGTGATACTGTCGTGATCAAAGATCAAGACGGCACTGAACTGGTTAAGCGTCCATTAACAGCTGAAGACCTTGAAAACGGCATTACTGTCAAAGTCACGCCTGCAGCGGAAGGTGAAGATACTGTTGTTACAGCAGTTGTAACGGATCCGCAAGGCAATACATCACCAGAAGGTAAAGACAACTCAACAGTTGACTTGGTTGTTGGTTCGCTTGAGATTACCGAAATTAATGAAGATGGAGTGGTAAAAGGCCAAACTACTGATGTGCCAGTAGGCAGTGATGTTGTTCTGACCTTCAAAGATCATACCGGTAGTCAAATTAATGACCCAGTAACAGGAAAACCAGTAACAGTAACGACAGTAGTTAAGCCAGATGGTAGCTATGAAGCTCAATTACCTGAGGATTTAACAAGCCTGACAGATCAAATTAATGTAAAAGCTGATTCATTTGATAACAATGGTAAACCAGTTAGTGACAATGAGGATACCAAAAAGCCAATTACTGAAGTAACTACAAATGGTAATGATAGTCTAATAGGAACAACAGGTGATGATGTACTTGCTGGCGATACAGGTGGTTTAAAAACAAATTTTGTTGCAGGCAATGACTATAATATATCTATTGTTTTAGATTTATCTGGGAGTATGCGTTTTGCAATGGATGGTACGAGTAATCCTCCAGCGGGTACGTCACGTTTAGATATAGCAAAGAAAGGTTTAAAAGCTTTTATTCAGCAAATGGTAGATCATGACGGAGTAATAAATTTACAACTCGCATCATTCTCATCAACCAATACTGGTAACAATGCAGGTAATCAATACAATAAATCATGGGTTGTTGGTAAAGGTAATTTACAAGAAATATTTAATTATATTGATGCTCTACAGGCTGGAGGTGGTACTCGTCCAGATCTTGGCTGGAAAAAAGCAGAAAATTGGTTTGATGGTAGTTTAACTGGTTTAGAAAGTGGCTCTGTCACAGCGAATTCTAGTTATGAAAATCAGACTTACTTTGTAACTGATGGTGAACCAAGTCCAAAAGGAACTGGTGGTACTGCATTAAGCGGCACTGCAAATGAAACACAAAAACAATCATACGATGCGGACTTTGTAGGATTGACTGAGAAAAGTAAAGTTTTTGCTGTCGGTGTCAGCTCTGCCGTGTCGAGTAATACCGTCTCACGTTATGACAACACTGCTGAAAATGGAGATAAGATTTCAAATTGGTCTAAAGATAATCATGGTGATGCCAAAGCGATTGCTGATGCAAATAAACTAATCGCATATCTTATTGGTGGCTCTGAAAACTTTATTCCAGCAGATGTAGGTAGTGATACGGTCAAAGGCGGCGCAGGAGATGACATTCTGTTTGGCGATGCCATGAATACAGATTGGATTACAGGCTTAGACCCTCTGCAATATCCAAAGTATTCAGGTTACTCAAAACTGATTGCGCATTTAAAAGCTGAAGTAACAGGTGGTGCAGAACCAACGCAGCAGCAAATCTATGATTTCGTAAAAGACAACTACCAAAATTTTGTCACTGCTGATGCTACTGATACTGAAACTAAAGGTGGTAATGACATCATCTATGGCGGTTCAGGTAATGACATTATTATTGCTGGTGCGGGAGATGATCGCATCTACGGTGGTTCAGGTAATGACACTATTTCCACTGGTAGAGGCGACGACACTATTGTTTTTGATGTGTTAAATGCTGCCGATGCAACAGGTGGTAATGGAACCGATACATGGGTCGATTATGAAGCCAATGACAAAATTGAGTTTGGTGCAGATTTCTTTGAAGGTCTACTTTCAGTAGATCAATCGGATATTGCTAACTATATCAAAGTTGAAGATGATGGTAATGGCAATGCCGTATTGAAAATTGACCGTGATGGTGCTGCTGATGCAACTGGTGGTACAACTCATGATTGGGCTGATTTGTTAATTATTGAAGGTAAGACCGCATTGGAATTACAAGATTTAATTAATAACCAAATTATTATTGGCTAATGGTTTAGTGAATGATTGGTTTTAGGCCAATCCTTCACAAGGAGCGTTATGTCAAACATAACGCTCCTTTCATTCGTTTTAAATTTGAATTTATTTTAAGTTAATTTTAGACAAAGATAGATAAAAATTTGCAATGAAAATGGCTGCAATTACAGTACTCATTTAATGCTATGACGCAGCATTTGAAAACTCCCACGGTATGAATTTACCAAGATGCTTAAATCATGAATTTTATAAAATCAAAGATATGGCTTGTGCTGTTTCTTCCGTTTTGTGCACCAATAACGCCTATTTATGCAGCAAAACCAAAAAATTATTTAGACTCAGCTAAAGCAAACATCGAACAGTTTTTTTCGTCACAACCTACAGATTTGAATCAAGTGAGTATTCAAGAACTAAGTAACCCGAATCCCGCTTAAGCCAATGATTCCATAATTTGAATTGTTGGTTTATTTTGATGATTAAGTTGATATGCACATAACGATGCGTAAATCCCACTCAGAAATCCATGAATACTACGAGCTGTACTCGTCACTAAATTGTATTGTCCTTTCAATAAGCTGAATAACGTTTCTATCTTATTTCGTTGTCTTAAGTGATATTCATCTGATGCAGATAGTTGGATGGATTGCATGTTTTTTCGATGGTAAGTAATTAAATCAATACCTTGATCTTTTAACCTGCTTTTTAGTTCCTGGCTGATATAACCACGATCTCCATATAGCTTTGCTTCTAAGCCGTCAGCCAATTGCTCAACCATTTTTATGTCAGCTATATGCCCATTTGATAAAGCAGAACAAGCGATTTCACCAAATGGGTTCATCGCAATATGTAGCTTACAGCCATAAAACCAGCCCATCGAGCTTTTACCACGAGATGCTATTTGAGCTAATGATTTATGGCGTTGAATACGTTGATTTTTACAGACTGGCAAAGTCGTTGAATCAATCCACAAATATTGGGTATTTTGACCTTTCATCAGAGCCACATGTAAAGCATGTATTGCTAATTGGTGCATATTGATCAGATGAATCATCCGTTGGTAACATGGTAAGCTTTTAAACAAATGTCTTTTATCTTCTTTTAACCATGTGAAAAAGGCTTTGAAATTGCTGAAATAAGAACATTTATACCAAATGGCAATAAAGCAGATTTCTGAGATCGTCAGATGAGCACGTCTGATTCTTAAAGAATGGCTATTTTGTTTGAGAAAGTTCCAATAAGTTGCTTCAAATTTAAGAAAGAAATCATCAATTACGCAGAATAATTCGGTACTATTGAACATTAGGACTAGAGTTGTGAGTTTTGTGTGGTAACTCAACTGATGGCTCTAGTCTTCTTATTTTCAAGTTTATTTCTTATCCGCGATTCGGGTTAAAATACTTATTATCAATTTATAGCTAGGGTTTTAACTAAGATTAATTTACTAAGACTTTTATATACTTAATAAAGGTGGATTAGTTTAAATAGATTTTTAATTAAAACCTAACGATACTTTTAAAGCTTCATGAATATATTTTAATAAGCATAGGAAAAAGGGATAAATGTATTTTAAGGAATTGAAATATTTTATTACATTTTCGTGAAAATTCTTTTTAAAAACATCAAATATTCAGAAGCTTTATTAAGAAAACAGTAGCCAAGTAGTATTTCATCAGAGTAATTGAAATTCTTTATTCTACTAAACGAGCTGCGTAAACTTCACAATGGTATAGATGCTGACGATAGATCATTGAAGCTTGATAAGCGTAAATATATTCGAAAGACAAAAAGGGTCATTCTAGAGCTAAAGAATTGCTAGGGACTTCAGGTAGGACAGTATGAAAAATAGGAAAAAGTTGGGCCTAAAAAGTTTCAAGAGTCAGGTCAATGAAGTACATGCATGTGTAACGATATTAAATAAGCTCATCAAATTAGGTAAACCTTGTAATACCCAAGTTGTAATTTAAATTTGAATGCTTGCAAAACATAGACATATGAATGACGTAACATCTGTCGCAAATGACAACTTATATGTCGCGTGACGATATCAATTTTAATGAACTAAATGATAGGTGTTATTTATTTAACATAATCTATATTATACGAATTGAATTTGTTAGAACCCATCTAAAGTGTCTATATTCTCACCAATAAAAATGTCTAGTTTATGATGGTTTTTATCACCATGGACTGGATATAAATATAGATGCTGATCACTATGTCTGACAAAGAAATTCAACGGCTTGCAGTTCTGCAAGACGTTCGAGATCATCGTATTACCCAGGTCCGTGCTGCTGAAATCCTAAATCTTTCCACCCGTCAAATTACCCGGTTATTGCAGAAGC
>NZ_MVKW01000012.1:0-51603 GCF_002018395.1 Acinetobacter sp. ANC 5600 | reverse complement strand
CGACTTGCATGTGTTAAGCCTGCCGCCAGCGTTCAATCTGAGCCATGATCAAACTCTTCAGTTTAAAATCAATAGTACATATAGTGTACCAATCTTGGCTCATCAATTACTGACAAAAATTTGCTCAAATAAACTTCGAGTAATTTCTACCATTAATCAATGAAAATAATTTCGATCAATCAATCAGTAAAAATCCACACAAGTTGTTCTTCATAATCTCTTAATGATCTTTCTAACATCTCGTCAATGCTAGAAGCTGGACTTCGATAAACTTAACAACTCAACGCTTCGCGTTTCGTTCGTTTCCGTCTATCTCGTCGGTATGGGGTGCATTCTAGAGGATTTCAGAATCATTGCAACCCCCAATTCACTATATTTTTCACGTATGTATTTTTTATAAGCGTTTTTGCTAAAAAAATTGCACTTTTACCTATTTTTTAAGCATTTTTTATAAATATTTAGCAAATAGTCGATATTTAATTAAGTAAATTTCTTATATCTAGCAAATCTTTTTCAGCGCTTTTAAGTCTAATAAAAGTGACTTTGATTGCTTATTAATCATTAGTCTACTTTTCTGCCTCAAAGCACATCATTTTTTTCTGTCATCACACCGATTCAAGCTTTATAGACTTTTTTGCGTGCATTTTTATATTTCCCAGCATTCTTTTAACGTTCATATGCTAAATGTTGCATGACTTCCAAGATGACTTGTTGCTTTCCACGGAAATCTTCAGCAGAAAATAGCAGCTTTGCACGTCGAGGGAGTTGTTCTCGTACCAATGCAAATAGTTGGTACTGTGCTGCGATATCCAAATCATGTAATTGTTGCTGCGCCTCACAAAATAATGCTCGCTTATGCTGTGTGGTTTGGTAGTCAAATAAATATCTCAAGATTCGATCGATCTGTTCATCATGATTATCGGTATTGTAATACGCCATGTTGTTGCTCTTTTTTGATTTTTGACTATTGTTCCATAAGGCCTGTTTTTGCAAAAATCATTTTAATTACATGCTTAGTCATTTTTGCTGATAAAAATACAGCCTATTTATTTGAATAATCACTATTAACGATCACAGTCATAAAAAGCCACTATTTTTGGGCTTTAGACGCATAGAGCGCAGGCTGCATTTCACGTACACTCTTTTTATTTTTTAGGTGCAGGATGCCAACACAGTTTTTTCCACGCTTATTCTTACTATTAAGCGGATTAGGATTATTAGCTTTTGGTGTCGTACTCTCTATACATTCAAATTTAGGGACATCCCCTATTTCTTCGGTGCCCTACAGCTTTAGCTATATCTTTCCACTCACCGTCGGCACATTAACAATATTAATGCACATCATCATGATTCTGCTGCAAATGCTGATCTTAAAATCACGCTTTCAGTGGATACAGTGGTTGCAATTACCTGTGGGAATTTTATTTGGTGCATTTATTGACGGTTTAATGTGGCTGACCCTAGGCTGGAGCATAGAAAGTTACCCACTTCAACTCCTGGCTTGCTTGGCAAGTTGCCTGATCACTGCTTTAGGTGTGAGTTTAGTGGTCAAAGCCAGTCTAGTCCTCTTGGCCGCAGAAGGCCTCTATCAAGCTATTGCTGTTCGTTATCGCCTTGATTTTGGCAACTGTAAGACCTATGGCGACATTGTCTTGGTCAGTATTGCGGTTATCAGCAGTTGGCTGGTCTTACATCAAGTCATCGGAGTCCGTGAAGGCACCATTATTACCGCACTTTTAGTCGGGACTTTAGTCAAGCGGATTTTACCTAAATTAAGCTTCATTCAATTTGACCCTAAGCCCTAAAATAAAACTCAATGAACATCTATCTGAGTAAAGACATTTTAAAGCTCGATTGAATCGGGCTTTTTTTCTGGCACAATTAAAGTCTTTAATACAGAAATGAATGTGATTTTTGAAAGGAATAGCTCAATTTTACAAATAAAAAAGGGAAAGATCTCTCCCAAAATCTTTCCCTTAGAATTGAATCTTTAGTCGATCCATCGTGTAATTATTATAGTTATCTGTTTACTTCACTAAAAAAAGAGTCCCTTGGGGAAGAGACTTATAAAAAGTGGAGTTATCGTTATGTACCCTCTAGATGGTATATATCTCTCTAGATGAATAAATCTTATACATAAAATTCGAGAAATGCAACACATTTGGCAAAATTTAAGTGTTGTTTTTATAAGGTTTTTTTTGAATTTACTTATTTATATTATTAATATATTAATTGGTAAAAAAAAGCAGGCCGAAGCCTGCTTTTAATTCAATAACTTAACTAAAAATTCAAGAATTTATTAGTCGGTAAAAGTTACTTTTGCGATCGCTTTTTTGCTCGCTTGGATGATCAAAGTTTTGTTTTCTGACACAGCATAACTTGCATCGACCACTTCCCAATCCACTTTCACTGCACCACGACCAATCGCATCTTTTGCTTGAGCTGCATTTTTAGTCAAACCCGCTTCACGCAAAATAGAAGTAATGAAAATCTCACCACCAAATGCGCCACGAGAAATCGTCACTTCTGGTGTACCTTCTGGAAGTTCACCTTCAGTAATCAAGTTACCTGCACCTTTGTGCGCATTTGCCGCAGCTTCTGCGCCATGGAAACGCTCAACCAATTCAAGTGCAAGAATTTTCTTCACTTCTTGTGGGTTACGACCTTCAGCCACTTCTTTGAGCAACTGTTGAATCTCTTCAATCGATTTAAAGCTCAACAAGTCAAAGTAACGTTCGATCAAATCATCTGGCATTGAAAGCACTTTTTGGTACATCGCACCCGGTGCATCAAAGACTGCAATATAGTTACCCAAAGATTTAGACATTTTATTTACGCCGTCTAAACCTTCAAGAATCGGCACAGTAATGCACACTTGAGACTCTTGGTCATAACGGCTTTGTAATGTACGACCCATCAGCAAGTTAAAGGTTTGGTCTGTACCCCCCAACTCTACATCCGCTTCTAGCGCAACTGAGTCATAACCTTGCACCAATGGATATAAAAATTCGTGAATCGCAATCGGTTGATGGCTGTTATAACGTTTAGTGAAATCATCACGTTCCAACATACGTGCCACAGTTTGCTGTGAAGCTAACTGAATCAAGTCAGCAGCAGTTTTTTGACCAAACCACTCTGAGTTGAACACAACTTTAGTTTTCGCTGGATCAAGAATCTTAAATACTTGTTCTTGATAAGTTTTAGCATTTTCTAAAACTTTTTCACGAGACAACGGCGGACGCGTAGCGCTCTTACCCGTTGGGTCACCGATCATGGCTGTATAGTCACCAATCAGGAAGTAAACTTCATGACCTAAATCTTGGAAAACTTTTAATTTATTAATCAGAACCGTATGACCTAAATGTAAATCAGGTGCAGTCGGGTCAAAACCCGCTTTAATTTTTAATGGGCGATTCTGCTTTAATTTCTTAAGAAGATCTTCTTCAGAAATAATCTCATGTGTGCCTCGTTGGATGAGGGCAAGTTGTTCTTCAGCCGGCAGGAAATTTGACATCACAAAATCCAAATAGATCAGTTATACAATTTGTGCGATATACTAACACTTTTTCAGCACATTGCAGGCTTAAGAATCATCATGACAGCGATCTACATTGGGGTAATGACCGGCACAAGCATGGATGGTGTCGATATTGTTGCTGCTTCTTTTGATCCTTTAGAGATTCATGCGACGCTCACACTTCCCTTTGACCCAGACCTTCGTGATGAACTGATGGCGCTCACTTTGCCTGATGATAACGAAATTGATCGCATGGGTAAGGCAGACGTTGCTTTAGCTCAAATGATCGGTCATGGCATCAATGAATTGATCGAGAAGAATCAGCTAGATCGTAGTCAAATCAAGGCTATTGGCTCACATGGTCAAACCATCCGCCACCGTCCTGAACATGGTTTTACCCTGCAAATTGGCGACCCCAATATTATTACCGAACTCACTAAAATCCCTGTGATTTCAGACTTCCGCCGCCGTGATATGGCTGCAGGTGGTCAAGGGGCACCGTTGGTACCTGCATTTCATCAAGCGCTTTTCCAACATGACACTATTCACCGTGTGATTTTAAACTTGGGTGGCATTGCCAATGTCAGCATGTTACCTGCAGGCAAACCTGAAGATGTCTATGGCTTTGATACAGGCCCTGCCAACATTTTAATGGATGCTTGGTGCGAACGTTATACTGGTCAGCCGTATGATGAAAATGGCAACTGGGCGGCTTATGGTCAGCCCATTCGCAGCCTGCTCGACCGCTTACAAGCACATGAGTTTTTCTCTAAAGAACCACCTAAAAGCACAGGCCGTGAAGATTTCAATCTTGAATGGTTAGATGAACAGATTCTCGATTGGCGTGGAGATCTCGAATATGACGAACTCGAAGATACACCAGAAAACATTCAAGCAACCTTAATGAAACTCACCACACGTGCCATTAAAAAAGCCATTTACCGTTCTGATATGGATACTGGTGAAGTCTATGTATGCGGTGGTGGTGCATACAATTCGCACCTATTAGAGCAACTGCGCTGGCGTTTACGTAAACATGAATGGACGGTACAAAGTACCGCAGATTTAGGCTTAAGCCCAACATGGGTGGAAGCCACAGCCTTTGCTTGGTTGGCGATGCGCTTTGTCAATCAGCTTAGTGCAAATTTACCAAGTGTGACTGGTGCTGCTGGCTATCGTATCTTAGGTACAATCACTGCGGTTTAAGAGTCAAAAACATATAAAAAAGGTCTGCAATTGCAGACCTTTTTATTATTGATGAATTAACGCATCATATTTTTCGCATTTTCATTGCGAAATGCGCGTAAAATCTGTTGCCCTGCACGTCCTGTTGGACTTAAACCCAGTCGATTTTGCTCTTGTCGAATGGCTTGACGGGTTTTATCTCCAATTAATCCATCCACTTTACCAATGTCATAGCCACGGTTAAGTAAAAATTGTTGAATCTCTCGTCGTTCCGCACGTGAAGTCCCAGGATCATCGGTTGGCCATGTCGTACTAAAGCCACCCTTGCCTTGCAAGCGATCGGATAAATGCGCAATCGCTAATGCATAACTCTCTGCCGCATTATAGCTGTAGATTGCATCGAAATTTTTAAACACCAAGAACACAGGCCCACTTGCCCCAGCCGGTGCCATTAAACCTGCTTGGCTCGATCCAGAAAGGTTACCTTGAATTAACGGCGTACCATCGGCACGCTGCAAACCACGATTCATCCAGCTGTCTAATGACTTTTTATTACGGCGACTTTCTCCACTGATCGACATGCCATCCGGAATTTTGACTTCAAAGCCCCACGGCTGACCAGTTTGCCAACCACGCTTTTTCAGGAAGTTGGCTGTAGATGCCAACGCATCCGTGGTACTCGACACCAAATCACGGCGGCCATCACCATCAAAATCCACGGCCAGTTCTTCATAGGTACTCGGCATAAATTGGGTATGACCAAATGCACCTGCCCATGAACCTTTCAATTGAGATTCATTTAAATCACCACGCTGCAAAATCCGCATGGCTGCAAAAAACTCGCCACGGAAATAGCTTTGACGGCGTCCTTCACAACTTAAAGTGCCCAATGACTGTAATAAAGGATAGCTACCCGCAATATCACCAAAATTACTCTCCACACCCCAAACCGCGACCACGGTTTCAGCAGGCACACCATAAGCCGCCGCGACACGGTTTAATACATCACGATGCTGCGCCAATTTCTGCCGACCCAGTTGTACACGCTCTTCATCCACCAGTCCTGACAAATAGTCCCAAATCGGTGTTGAAAACTCAGGCTGATAGTTGAGCTTTTCAATCACAGAATAATCAGGTGTTAAATTTTGTGTATAGCGATCATAAGTTGACGCATTCACACCAGCATTCATTGCTTGCGAGCGCAAATTGGCTAAACAGCCTTGAAAGTTATTTTGTGGTGAAATGCTGCTTGTTGCAGGCATGCTCGACGCATTGACAGACTGACCATTAATAATCAACTCGGCATTTGCCTGAGTTATTGCCAATAAAGCAGTCCCGAAAACAAATCCTAAGTGATGCTTCATACCCTAGATCTTTTTTGAATTTAAATTGTTGCTTTAACAATAGCAGCTCAAAGCAAAAGTTAAAGGTTCAAAACGTAAATTTAAATTCATATTTTATACTTATTTAAATTCATTTTTAAAATTTGAATTCAAAAGCAGTTATCCACAACCCAACTTTAAATTCATTAGAAACCAAACACCGGTTTAAATTTAAATTCAAAACTTTTAAATTTAAAATAAATTAGGCGCATAAAAAATTACCCACAAATGCAAATGGGGTAAAAATTTATTTTTATTATTAATAATCAAAATATTATAGGTTTTAAAATACACTCCCTATAGATCCAATAAGTCTGAGCAACTTTTAAATTCAAATTTTTAAATTTAAACACAGCGAAATGAATTCATTTTTTCAAATTTGAATTCATTGCTTTTGGTATAGGATTTTTTGAATTCAAATTCATAGTTTGAATTCAAAAACACAATTTAAATTCAAAACGCTTTGGTTATTTTTGATTTTGATTCACACACATCACAGGCTATTGATACACAAAAAATCATACGAAGATTAACGCAGAATATTTATAAACGAACGAACACTTTATGATCCATAGTTTCTTATCGTTTCACCGATAAGCGGTGTGATTTTGCAAAGAGGCGCAATCATGCCCGAACTATAGCGATAAAAAAAGCGGCCATATGCATGACCGCTTTTTTATCATTCAAACTCAAGTTTAAATGGTCATATCTTCGCTAAGCGCCAGCGGATTCGGCAAAATTTTCGCCAATGCGCGGCATAAAGCTGTTAATTCAGCGGTATCGTTCGGCATTAAAGTGATGTGACCAATTTTGCGACCTTCACGCTCTGTTTTGTTATACAGATGCAAATGCGCGCCATTCAGTGCCAATACATCTTCAGATTTCGGATGTTGACCAATGATGTTTACCATGACCGTTGGACGAACAACTTCAGTCGAACCCAAAGGCAAACCTGCTACAGCACGAATGTGGTTTTCAAACTGTGAACACACTGCACCTTCAATCGACCAATGCCCCGAGTTATGCACACGTGGCGCCATCTCATTGGCATATAAGCCTTTATCTGTCACAAACAGCTCTAGCGTCAAAACACCGACATAATTCAAATGATTGAGCAGGCGAGTAATGTAATCTTGCGCAACTGGTTGTAAGTCTGCACTGTTTGGTGCAGGCACAATCGAATGCGACAAAATGCCGTTGTGGTGGTGGTTTTCCGCCAATGGCCATGTTTTCACATCACCATCTTGACCACGCACCGCAATGATTGAGACTTCACGTGAGAAGGTTACAAAGCTTTCCGCGATCAATTCACCTGCAGGGCCTAGTTCAGCCCATGCTTGATCCATTTGCTCAGCGCTACGTAGCACAAATTGACCTTTACCGTCATAACCGCCACGCGATGTTTTCAGTACGATGGGTAAACCCAACTCAGCAACAGCAGCTTGTAAACCCTCGAAAGATGTCACGGCCTTATAAGGTGCAACTGGGATAGCCAATTCATCAAACAAAGCTTTTTCAGACAAACGATGCTGTGCAATCGCTAAAGCTTGGCGCGGTGGGTGCAATGCTTTGTTCTTAGTCAACACATCAACATCTGCTAACGGAGTATTTTCAAACTCTAAGCTGAAAACATCTGCGCTCTGAATGAAATCTTGCAAACCATTTTCAGCTTGAGTCGAAATCACTGGACCCAGCGCTGCAGAAGGGCACTCAGTACTCGCTTCAAAGAAGGTGCATTGAATGTTTAAAGGCAATGCCGCTTGCGCCATCATGCGACCCAACTGGCCACCACCAAAAATACCAATGGTTTTATCCATGAGAAATGCCCCTTAATTAAGCTTGACCCGGAATATTTTTACTCGCCACTTTATCGGTTTGCGCAGCGCGGAAATCTGCAACATTTTTTGCGATTTCAGGACGCGTTAAACCTAAAATTTGTGCCGCCATGATCGCTGCATTGGTCGCACCCGCTGGGCCAATCGCCAAAGTACCAACTGCAATACCTGCTGGCATTTGCACGATAGACAGTAATGAATCCACGCCGTTTAAAATTGATGATTTTACCGGTACACCAAGTACAGGTAGGTCAGTCTTGGCTGCACACATACCTGGTAAATGCGCTGCACCGCCAGCACCGGCAATAATCACTTGAATACCACGATCACGTGCGGTTTCAGCATATTCGAATAATCGATCTGGAGTTCGGTGTGCAGATACAACTTCCGCTTCAAATGGGACGCCAAGTTGTTTCAGCATATTGGCAGTGTTTTCTAGCGTTGCCCAATCCGATTGAGAACCCATGATAATTCCAACGAGAGGAGTGTCTTGTGAAGCGGCCGCATTCATTGCAATGTTTCCAGAGATTAAAGTAAGAGAGAGTAAATCTCGACTAGAGCCAAGCTTTAATAAGAGCCCCATATTATAGACTGAAAATTCATCTCAATAAAATTTAACGGTTGTCTTTAAAGAGAAAACTCCATAATATTTTGATGAAAATATTTTTATTTTTTTCAATTTTATAAAAACTTTTATTAAATCAATATTTATAAGACACTTTAAACATGAAACAGATCTTTATCTTGCTCACTTTAGCCCTAAGCTCTCCGAGTTTTGCCCAACTCGTTCAACTCAATACAAGCCAATTTGAAAAAGACTTTAACCTCTTACAGAAACAAAAAGGGCTATAACGGCCAAATTAAGAGTAATGGCTACATCCACGAAAAATTTTTAGTCACCGGAAAATCTATTATTGATGAACGTAAGCCGGTCAAGATGACAGGCTATTACAAAGCAGATGATGGCCGCGATAAAATGTATTCAATTTCAGAATATCGTGTGTATTGCGATGACCAAAGCTATGGTTTTGCTCTCATGAACTTTGAAGCAGACGGTCAAATGACTGTAC
Organism: Acinetobacter sp. ANC 5600; assembly: GCF_002018395.1. Classification (NCBI taxonomy): domain Bacteria; kingdom Pseudomonadati; phylum Pseudomonadota; class Gammaproteobacteria; order Moraxellales; family Moraxellaceae; genus Acinetobacter; species Acinetobacter sp. ANC 5600. The sequence continues at coordinate 42,614 of NZ_MVKW01000012.1, read as the reverse complement.
TGACCAGTGAGAGTGATTATGCCTTTGACTATGAAGATCCCACTCCACGAGACCGTGAGTTTAGTAAAGTCCTCAAAAATGCCTGCAAACACGCCTCACTTAAATGATCAGAGCCATGCAGCATTGGATCAGTTAAGCACTGCGAAACACGAAATAGACACATCCAAAAAGGCATAAACCTGCCCACAAATAGTCCAACTTAAAGGGTTGTTTAAAAAGGAAAATCATAAATGGAACGAAGACCAATAGCGTCACGACTTCTTGTGTGATTTTCATTTGACCCAATGACCACCCATGTTTGGCCAACAGTCGCGTTGCTGGAATCATAAAACTATATTCGAGTAACGCGATCGCCCATCCAAATAAAATCGCTTGCCAAAGCGGTGCATCATGTAAAAACTTCAAATGCCCATACCAGGCCAAAGTCATAAAACAGTTGGAAATAATCAATAAAAACAGGGCAAGTGACATAAGCAATCAAGATCGCAAAAATTTGCGCATATTGTACGTTTTTCATCACGATTTCGCGCCTATTTTCCGTGTTTTTATCATCAAGAAAATTGCGTACATTTGATCAGTTACGAGCTCAATCTTTTTGCACGATCTCATACAAAAAAATCTATCTTTTCGCTAAGACCCTTGCTATGGTTGCTCTCAAATGAAATTAACCTTTTCAACCAAATCTATAATGACAACACCACAATAACAAAGTGATGTGTCGATAAAAGCAGTGGAGTTAGAACGAATGCATCTGCATATCTTGGGTATTTGTGGCACCTTTATGGGTTCATTGGCGCTCTTGGCGCGTGATTTAGGACATAAGGTGACGGGTTCAGACCAAAACGTTTACCCACCAATGTCTACCCAATTGGAAAATGCAGGCATTACCTTAATGCAAGGCTATGACCGTAGCCACCTTCAACCACACCCAGATCTCGTGATTGTCGGCAATGCAATGAAACGTGGCATTGATGCAGTGGAATACATGCTGAACGAAAGCCTACCTTATATTTCTGGCCCACAGTTCCTTGCAGACCACGTCCTACAAGGCAAACATGTCTTAGGCGTTGCAGGCACGCATGGTAAAACCACAACCACAACCATGTTGGCATGGGTGCTCGATCAAGCGGGTTTAAACCCAGGTTTCTTGATTGGCGGCGTACCCTTAGGCTTTAGTGAAAGCGCACGTTTAGGCGGTGGTCAATATTTCTGTGTAGAAGCCGATGAATATGATTCGGCATTTTTCGACAAACGTTCTAAGTTTGTGCATTACCATCCTAAAACAGCGATTTTAAATAACCTTGAATTTGACCATGCCGATATCTTCGAAGACTTGGCTGCGATTCAAAAGCAATTCCATCATCTAGTGCGTACTATTCCAAGTGAAGGCCGTATCATTGCGCCCATCACTGAAACAAATATTGATGAAGTCTTGGAAATGGGCTGCTGGACACCTGTCGTGCGTACATCTTTAGATGCCAATGACAAATCTGAATTGTATGCAGAACAATTGTCTGCTGACGGTTCACATTTCAAAGTGCTACAGCATGGTGTCGTGAAAGGCGAAGTGAAATGGAACATGACTGGGCAACACAGTGTAGCCAATGCTTTGGCAACCATTGCTGCGGCTGAACATGTCGGTGTTTCGATTGAAACGGCGTGTGAAGCACTTTCAAATTTTGGCGGTGTCAAACGTCGTATGGAGCTTTTGGGCACAGTCCGTGGCATTGAAGTTTATGACGACTTTGCACATCACCCAACGGCGATTGATACCACATTAGAAGGTGCGCGTAAGCGTCTGGGTCAACGTAAGCTTTGGGCAGTAATCGAGCCACGTTCTAATACCATGCGCATGGGTAGCCATAAAGATGGGCTTGCACATTCTGCACGCTTAGCAGATGAAGTGATTTGGTATCAACCTGAAGGTTTGGATTGGGATTTACAACCTGTGATTGAAGCTGCTGCGAATAAAGCTGTGGTGGCTCGTTCACTGGATGAGATCATTCAAACCATCGTAAGCGAGGCAGGCGAGGGCGATGCTGTGGTGATTATGTCGAATGGCGGTTTTGGTGGTTTACATCAGAAGTTGATCAGTGCATTAAAAGCCTAAACCCACTAGATAAAATAAAAAAAGCCCGCTGCGCGGGCTTTTTTTTTATTCACACTCAGCTTAAAAATAATGCTGATAGCCTCGATTTTTATAGCCTAAATCCAGCTTAACCGGCTGTTCAACATTCTCTAATCTTAACAATGTCGTTAAAAACGCCTGAATTTGTTCTAGATTGAGCACGTCGGGTTGAAAGCTTGAATGTCCAAAGCGCTGAAACAAACTAGCAATTTCACTATGTCGGTTGACATATTTCATCGACCATTTTGAAAAATCGATTTGATCAATATTTTGATCAAGATAACGCACAATATCCCGATGCCGCGTATCTTGCATAATATGCTGAAAAAGCTGTTCGAGTGCCGCTTGCTCACCTTGCAGGCATTGGAAGAACCGGCCTTCTGCATAGTACAGCACGCCAAAAATATTTTTTTCAGTATTAAAGCTGCGGGCTCTCACCAAAATATCACTTAAATCTTGTATTAAATCAAATTGTTGTTCTACACGCGTACTGGCATAACAGAGTTGTATCATTGTGTTTATTCTTCAAGTATTTGCATGATTTTAACGTGGGATGAGCCACAGAATTAGTGTATATTTGTATGTTTTTTAATCAAATGTGCTTTTTAACTTACAACAGAAAACCAAGATCACGTATACCGATATCACCTTCATTTTTTTAAACTTATACATATTAAAACAATGAAATTATTTCCATTTGAAGATGAATAAAGAGGCCGACCATGCTTAAAAATTTACTCATTTTTTTATCGATCACTTGTGTATATTTTGCTGCCTTGATCATACTGAATAATTTTGGCGTTTCAGATTTTTTTAATGTCGTTATTTGCTCATTTATTTTAGGAATAACACTGCGCACCGTGATTCCTCACTATCTCATTTATTTACTAATGATGATGACTATTGGCAGTATTTATTTTGTACTGAATGACTTTGCATTATTAAATATCATGTGTTTAAGCTTATTTTTAGGGATATCAAGCTGCTCGATCTTATTGCAGTTTTGGCCAAATCTTTTCAAAGCACCTTCAACGCTGTTAAAATTAAAGCTCAATTAAATACAACTTAGCTTTTAAATTTTTTAAAAAATTCATAATGATAGAAAAGCCCGCATGGCGGGCTTTTTTAGGCTTGAACATCGGCAAGGGTTTTATCTCTACGAAACATCACATCAACATAAGAACAAGTAGGAATAATCTTTAAGTGTTTATCACGAGCGAATTCCACCAAATGATCCAATAACACTCGAGCCATCCCTTGCCCACGCAATGAGTCATCTACCCACGTGTGATTTGCCACAATGGTATGTTCATCACGCCATAGATAACTCATTTCTGCGAGCCGTTCACCCTCAGCATTTAACTGAAAAAATTCACCTTTTTGACCGTTATCTTGATGTTGCATAGTCACTGTTTTTTCTTCCTTTTTATGAAAAAATACACCGTGTAACAAACGAGAAAGTGATTGGTACAGAACTTAAACAACCTATATTCAACTGTAGGTGATAATAAATCCGTACACCTTTCACATTAATTAAAAAACAATTAAATCACACTTGCCGGATATTTTTATTATGGACCTTTATCTTGTCGCTATCTTTGTATTACTGATTGCTGCAGCATGCTTGGTTGTATCGCTGTATAAATCACGATCTTAATTCAACTTCACAACTAGATTTCAAATAAAAACAGCCTGATTGCAATACCATCAGGCTGTTTTTATTTATCCAAATGATTAATCCACATCACGCTGAACAATTTAGCGTAGAACATCACGAATCGATTCATCTTTATCAAATACAGATTTTGCAAAAGGGCAGAGTGGAATAATTTTCACGTTCTTTTCCCGAGCAAAATTCACTGCTGCATCGAGGAGATGTCGTCCAACACCTTGTCCTCGCAAGCTGTCACTGACATCGGTATGATCAATAATAAATTTATCATCGCCTGCCCATGAGTAAGTCATCTCTGCCAAACGCTCCCCATCTTGCTCAACAAAGAAAGCTCCTTTTTTTTGATCATCATCTTGTTGTACAAACATCTTAAATTTCCTCCATTTTTTTATAAATTGGCATGTAATGCAGGTCAACTCTGTTGTTTTTGTATTAATTTAAACCGCATGCACGGGGCTTAAATCTGTTCCTGCTCGTGTATAGAGCATAGTAAAATAAGCCACTTTATTTATTTGAAGACACTCATGTCTGCCTCTCCCTCCGAAACGGCTTCTTCTGGCTCTTGGACGGCTGTGATTGCTTTGGCTTTCGCAGCATTTATTTTTAATACCACTGAATTTGTACCTGTCGCGTTGCTCAGCGATATTGGCAAAACATTTAGCTTAGCCGCGACCGATGTCGGCATCATGATTACGCTGTATGCATGGGTGGTTGCTCCGATTTCTTTGCCGATCATGTTATTGACCAAAAATATTGAACGTCGATCACTCCTGATTTGCTTATTTATGGTGTTTATTATCAGCCATGTTCTGTCGTATTTCGCATGGAGCTTTAATACTTTATTGCTCAGTCGAATTGGCATTGCTTTCTCGCATGCACTTTTTTGGTCAATTACTGCGTCGCTGGCAGTTCGTGTTGCACCGAAAGGCAAAGAGTTTCAAGCCTTGGGGCTTTTGGCCACAGGCACAGCTTTGGCAATGGTTCTCGGTATTCCGTTTGGGCGGATGGTTGGAGAAGCCTATGGTTGGCGAAATACCTTTGCTCTGATTGGCATTGGCGCCAGTATCGTTTGCCTGATTTTAGCCAAAACGCTGCCAATACTGCCGAGTTTGAACTCAGGTTCGCTGAGCAGCCTAAAACAGTTTATTCGCCGTCCAAGCTTAATAATGGTCTTTGCATTAACCATTATCGTAATTAGCGCGCAATTTACCGCATATAGCTATATCGAACCGTTTTCGCTCAACATTGCTGCATTCAGCTCCATGCAAACCACCACGTTGTTATTAATCTTTGGTGCAGCAGGCTTTCTAGGTTCTTATCTCTTTGGAAAATTTGGTGGGAAATATCCCAAAGTTGCGATTCCTTTAAGTACAGCCACACTGGCTTTATCCATGCTGCTGTTGCTTCCTGTTTCTTTGAGTTTTGCAGGTGTGAGTGCCGTGTGCCTACTATGGGGCATGAGTATCATTGGATTTAGTCTCGCATTACAGTCAAAGACACTACATCTCGCATCCGACGCCACCGATGTCGCCATGGCTATCTATTCAGGACTTTATAATGTCGGCATTGGCGGTGGCGCACTCTTGGGCGGCATGGTCAGTGTACATTTCGGTTTGAGTTATATTGGCGTGATCGGAGGAATCATCGCGGTGATCGGCACACTTTTAGCCTTAGCGTTGGTACACCGTGGTGATTTTAACCCTCCTGTGGCACATTAAATGAATTCGTAAATTGCTGATTGCACTTTGAACTAAAAACTGTCATGCTTTGCCGCATATTTGGACAGTGTCCAAAACAAAATTTGAACAAGGGGAGTAGCCTCCTCCAAACGTAAACCTTGTTTTACGTGTCAGAATATCGTCATTACACTTTGCAAAAAGTCGGTATCTGAGCATCGCTGCTGAAAATCATTACAGTACGATGTAGGCAAGACCTTGATCATGTTGTCTCAGGCGTTTTATTTCGTCTAGCAACTGGTCGAGGTTTTTTTATGGCTGGTTGTTAGATGTGGAGAATACACATGGAAACGATTGGCTCTTTATGGCTATATCTGGCATTTTTCGGTTTAGTCACCATCATGCTACTCATCGACTTTTTAGGCTTTAAAAATAACAAAGGCCAAGAAATCAAAGTCAAAACCGCTGCCTATTGGAGTATTGCATGGGTCTCTGTAGCTACCTTATTCGGTGGTGCATTGTGGCTCTACTTACAGCAAACCGCTGGTGTCGCTGTTGCAAACACCAAAGTCATGGAATATTTCGCTGGTTATCTGCTCGAAAAATCACTCGCAATTGATAACGTTTTTGTCTGGCTCATGATCTTTGCTGCCTTTGCCATTCCACCGGCTTTGCAACGTAAACTGTTGCTCTACGGTGTCCTTGGTGCAATTGTACTGCGTACCATCTTTATTTTTATTGGGGCATGGTTCGTTCAAGAATTCTCTTGGGTACTGTACATCTTCGGCGCATTCCTAGTGTATACCGGCTTTAAATTCCTTAAAGGCCAAGACGAAGAAGATAAAGATATCGAAGATATGGCGATTTTGAAGTGGCTACGTAAACACATGCGTATTACCCCTCAGATGCATGAAGATAAATTCTTTGTTCGTCAAAATGGTGTCTTATGGGCAACGCCGCTCTTTTTAGTGTTGATCTTGGTTGAAGCATCGGACGTCATTTTTGCGGTTGACTCAATCCCAGCAATCTTTGCAGTTACCTCTGACCCATTCATTGTACTGACTGCAAACTTAATGGCGATTTTAGGTCTACGTGCTATGTTCTTCCTCTTATCCGGTGCTGCATCGAAAATGCATTACTTACCATATGGTCTGGGCATTATCCTGGTGTTTATTGGCGCTAAGATGCTGTTGCTCGATGTGTTCCACATGCCAATTTGGATTTCACTCGGTTTTATTGTGGTGACTTTAACCATTACTGCATGGTTATCAATCCGACACAGTAAGAAGTACCATCAAACCACGTTATAAAACGCTTAGATAAATAAATGCCTTCTTTCGAGAAGGCTTTTTTTATTTTGTAACAAAGCCATGAACTAAGCTTCAGGCGTCATCAAGAGTTTGAGTTTCGGCCAGCGTTGTAAAAATTGTTTCTCTTCTATACGTTGCAAAAAAGTCGCTCGACTAACTAAGGTTGAATTCCAACGCAGTTTTAATTCAAATAAATCAGCTAGTCCAAATGGTGCCACGATTTCTACTTGATCAAGCTCATTTAAACGGACTGCAACAGCCGTTGCAGTTTCAACCCACAAAGAAAGGGCATGGGAAATCGATGTTAGGGGCAAAATAGAATCACCATTGTCTAAACGATACCAATGATGCACCAAAGCTTGGTTGGTCACATCCCACTGTATCAATGGAAAGAAAGACTGCATTTCTTTTTGGATCTGATCACTATGAGCACCGTTATCCTCAGCATCATAAAATATGATATCCACCTCAGTATGGGACAGTGTATAGCTGTGTTGGTGTAGCACTGACCACAGCATATTTCGAATGACACCTGCGGCAATATACGCACTGGCATCCGCCAAATAAAGCTGCTTTAAAATAGACATGATGCCGTCATGTTGCTGAATCAGTTGCTGCAAGCGCTTAACATAAGTGGCTTCAAGCTGTGATTGATTCACAGGATGCATTGGATGGGACATAGATACACGGTTGAATTCTATTCTTTGATTCGATTTAGCCTGACACAAGCGCATTGATTTAATCAATCGCTTTGAAAAAATGAGATGCTCTCGACATACATTAATGGCTGTTCGATGTTTTAGAACATAATCCTCTAATTACAGCAACGCCTTTTCTAGCCAAATTAAGCTACAATCAACCGAAAAAATTCTAAACTGCAGGTATGTCATGTCTTCTGTTATCGCATCTACAGCGATCCGTGGTCGCTTTCTAGATATTCAGAATACAGTTGCCCAAGCACGTGAAATTCACGACCAAGTGCGCTATTTCGAAGATGGTTTGCTGATTACGCAAGCCGGAAAAATTCAATGGTTCGGTCCATGGTCTGAGGGACAACACCATCTCCCAGATCAGGTTGACGTACAGCATTATCCAGATCAATTGATTGTTCCGGGTTTCATCGATACCCATATTCATTATCCACAAACGGAAATGATGGGGGCTTATGGTGAACAGCTACTGGAATGGCTCGATACCTATACCTTTCCAACTGAAATCCAATTTGAAGATCCGGCTTATGCAGAGCAAATTGCACAGTTCTTTGTAAACGAGTTACTCAAAAACGGAACCACAACAGCTCTTGTTTTTTGTACCGTTCATCCTCAATCGGTTGATGCTTTATTTAAGGCTGCAGAACAGCATCAAATGCGCTTAATTGCTGGTAAAGTGATGATGGATCGGCATGCACCTGAAGCGTTATGTGACACCGCGGAGAGTGGCTATAACGACTCCAAAGCACTGATTGAGAAGTGGCATGGCAAGGGCCGTAACCTGTATGCCATCACGCCTCGCTTTGCCCCAACCTCAACGCCTGAACAATTGGCACGGGCAGGGGAGCTAAAAACCGAGTATCCTGATGTTTATGTGCATACACATTTGAGTGAAAATAAAAATGAAATTGCGTGGGTCAAAGCATTATTCCCTGAGCAAAACGGCTATTTAGACGTTTATCATCATTATGGTCTGACCGGATCACGTTCCGTGTTTGCGCACTGCGTGCATTTGGAAGATGCCGAGTGGGATTGTATGCATCAGACCAACTCTGCAATCGCGTTTTGTCCAACCTCGAACTTGTTCCTAGGCAGTGGTTTATTTCCATTAAAGAAAACATGGGAAAAACAGGTGAAAGTCGGCTTAGGCACAGACATTGGCGCAGGCACCTCATTTAACCAACTACAAACCATCAATGAAGCCTACAAAGTTCAACAACTTCAAGGCGATAAACTATCCGCATTTGAAGCGCTGTACCATGCCACTTTAGGTGGAGCAAAAGCCTTAGATCTAGAGGACAAACTTGGAAACTTTGATTTGGGCAAAGAAGCAGATTTTGTGGTGCTCGATTTAAATGCCACGGCTTTACAAGCCTTACGTCAACAACGTGCCAAAAATCTGGAAGATGCTTTATTTGCCCTCATGCTGATGGGTGATGATCGTAATATCCATGCCACCTATGTGTTTGGACAATGTGCTTATGTCAAAGCATAAAACGGCTCGACCGAGACGAAAAACAGCGTTGAAAATTGGACTGATTGCCGTCGCTTGTCTGTGCTTACTCAAGCGTGACAGCACTTCCAAGAAAAACTGATTACATTTTCAACGGCAAAAAAGATGCATCTGCGAGCCAGATGTATTAAAATTGGTTCATCTTTAGAGGTGTTGCAAGTCAACACCTTTTTTATTTTTTGATTTGCTTTTTTAGGTATCTACCCATGTCTGTTCAAATGAGCGTACTGATTTCCACTGAAGAAATTCAAGCTAAAGTGAAAGAGCTTGGCGCAAAAATTGATGCACACTATGCTAACAGCGACAAAGAGTTGGTGTTAATCGGTCTTTTACGCGGTTCTGTTATTTTTATGGCTGACCTTTGCCGCGCAATTTCAAAACCGCATGAACTCGACTTCATGACCGTTTCAAGTTATGGCGGTGGGACCGTATCTACTCGTGATGTAAAAATCTTAAAAGACTTAGACGGCGACATTAAAGATAAAGATGTCTTGGTGGTTGAAGATATTATCGATTCAGGAAATACCTTAAGCAAAGTTTTAGAAATTTTACAGACGCGCAATCCAAATTCAATCGAGCTTTGTACTTTGGTTAGCAAGCCTTCACGTCGTGAGATTGAACTCGAAGTGAAATTTTTAGGTTTTGAAGTCGAAGATAAATTTATCGTAGGTTATGGTCTGGACTATGATCAAAAATATCGTCACATTCCATTTATTGGCGAAATTGGTCTCTAAGCAAGATCAGATACTTAAGAGTGGCCGAAGGCCACTTTTTTTTACTTTTCTGGCTACTTCAGAACAAAAAAACAACAGTTTTTTGCATGTTTAGGCTGTAGCTCAGCTTAGTTTTGATTAAAGATAAAGATTGAACATGTCGTAAAAAACAAATACATGATAACAAAAGGAGAGTTACTATGTGGTCACTCATTGTTGCGATTGTTGTTGGTTTTATTGCTGGTTTAATTGCACGTGCGATCCATCCTGGAGATGACAAAGCGGGTTTCATTATGACCACCCTTCTCGGGATAGCAGGTTCTTTACTTGCGACCTATGGCGGACGTTTATTAGGTCTGTATGGAGAAAATTCTGCCGCTGGATTTATCGCATCCGTTATTGGTGCGATTATCGTGTTGTTTATGTATAACCTTGTAACGAAAAAAACCCGCGTCTAATTTTTATAGCACCATTAAAATACCCGCCTATAGACGGGTATTTTTTTATATTTTATTCATGCCGTACAGCTGAAATTATTTGATCTCTTTTAACATCGATTCTAATTCAGCAGCAGGATATGCACCGGTTAAGATCGAACCGTTGGCAAAGACAATTCCCGGTGTACCATTTAATTTTAAGCTTTTTGCCAATTTTAAATTTCGCTCAATGGGGTTTGCACAGCTTTTCGCTGACTTCGGTTGAATTCCCTTATTGATTAAATTATCCCAGGCCATAGCAGGGTTTGACTCACAAAAAATCTGCTTCGATGGCGCCAACGACTGCGTTTTTATGGCTGTGATAAAAGTATAAATGGTCACATCATTGAGTTTTGCCAGCTCTACTTCAAGCTTCTTACAATATGGGCAATTTGGGTCAGAAAAGATCGCGATTTGGCGCTTCCCATTCCCCCTGACTGTTTTAATCGCATCTTGTAATGGGAGTTTATTCCACTCAGTTTTTTGCTGACTGAGGATCAATTGTTTGGTCAGATTTTTTTGATCTTTTAAACGGATCATAGAGCCTGCGATCACATAATCCGCATTTTCACTCAAATACAAAACTTGATCTTCAACAAAGCCGCTATATATGCCCGGCATTTCGGTACTTTGAATATTTTCAATTTTTAAACTGGGGTGCTTTTCTGCCAAGAGCTTTTGAACGTGTGCCGCATCTGCCAAAGCAAAAGTCGAAAGGGTGGTACTCAACGCCAACGCACATATTTTTTTCAACATAGACCGAACTTCAACATTTAATTGATTCAGCATTCTAAGCCCTAACGTGTGAAAGTCTTGGGCTTTTTTCAGTTCATTACGCAATAGCTACATGCCGTTTCACGTGGAACATATTAAGCTTCATCAGGTGAATTAATTTCAACAGACACATGTACAATTTCTTCATGAATCGACAGCGCTTGGCGCACTTCATCTGCACTCAATGCCTGACTTGTTTCTAAAGCTACAATACATGAAAACTGACCTTTACCCACTTTCCACACATGTAAATCGGTTACATCAACGTCGACAGGCAATTGCATTAAAACCTCTCGAATCTCATCAACGACAGGATGATCCATTTCTGCGTCCAGTAATGTTTGTCCTGTTTCTTTCATCAGCCCAATGGCCCACTTACCAACAAGTACCGCACCAACAATCCCCAATAGCGCATCTAAAAATCCCCAGCCCATCCATTTTCCAGCAAATAAAGCCACAATCGCCAACACCGAAGTCACCGCATCTGCAACCACATGCATGAAGGCTGCTTTCTGATTGAGATCGTGATGATGATCATGCTGCTCCTCATGGCTATGCTCATGATGGTGATGGTGATGGTGATGGTGATGGTGATGGTGATGGTGATGGTGATGGTGATGGTCATCATGCAATAACCAAGCACAGATTAAATTCACCACCAGACCTAAAATCGCAATAGGGATTGCTTCGTTATAATGAATTTGAACCGGGTTGAATAAGCGTTCCACCGAATGAAAGGCCATAAATGCAGCAACGACCATCAATAATATCGCGCTGCTATAGCCCGCTAAAATTTCAATTTTCCAAGTCCCAAAACTAAAACGAGCATCTTGGGCATAGTGGCGTGCCGCACGATAGGCAAAATAGGCCAAGCCTAATGCCAACATATGTGAACTCATATGCCAACCATCAGCCAATAATGCCATCGAATTAAAAATCCATCCGCCAATGACTTCTAACAACATCATGACTGCCGTTAAAATAGTGGCAATTAAGATCCGTTTTTGTGCTAGTGGATTACCTTCATCAAATTGATGATGATGAATTCGGATGGATGGGGAAGTTTTCATTAGGTTCTATGCTTAAATATACTCCCCCATAGTATATTTATTTTCGGGAGAAAGTGTTGAGTCATTTACATCAGGACAAAAAGATTTTAAATCGGGTTAAACGCCTACAAGGTCAGGTCAATGCGGTTGAACTGGCTTTACAACAACCCGAAGCAGGGTGTATCGAGGTTTTACAACAGGTTGCGGCCATCAAAGGTGCTGTAAATGGATTAATGAATGAATTAATCGAAGCACATTTACGCCATCATGTATTACCTCAAGATGCTGAAATCAATGAAGCAGAACTGGAAGAATTTGTAAAACTGCTTAAACGCTATGGATAAAGTTACAACTGTGATTTGACCATGGAAAAAAATCGGCATTAAACTGAGCCCATATTTCCGTCTTTCTCATACAGCACAATATTGACCCTATTGACTGTACCTCTGCGACTTTAAAATGACCACATCTCCCTCTTGGCGACCGTTTATCATGGTGAGCCTTGCACTCTGTATGGGCACTATTGGTACAGCGCTAGCTAGTCCTCTGTATCCCATTTATCAACAACTTTGGGGACTGCTGCCGAGTCATATCACCTATATCTTTGTTGCCTACATGTTTGGTTGCCTAGCGACCTTGCTGTTTTTAGGTCGTACCAGTAATAGTTTTGGGTTTTTAAGAACCCTGCAAATCGGTATGGCGTGCATCATCTTAGGTTTAAGCTTGTCGGTGTTTGCCAGTAATGCGCTGTGGTTATCTATCGGGCGCTTTATTATCGGCATTGCCTCGGGTTTAATCAGCACCTCAGCCATGCTTGGTTTGGTCTATACCATTCCTGAACCGCATAAAAATAATGCTCCACAGTTGAGTTCAATCATTACCGTGATTGGTTTTGGTCTTGGCCCATTTATTGGTGGAGTGATTGCCCAATTTTCGGAACAGCCTTTAGTCACCCCTTATATCCCTGTGATCTTTGGGGGGTTGGCGTGTTTAATAGGGTTATTTTTTATTCGCACACCGAATTTTGAGCCACAGCCTTTTTCAGTGGCACCACATTTGGAATTGCCTGAAAAGCGTGATCATTCACGATTTTATATCGCTGGACTGACTGCCTTTTGTGCCTTTGGTTCTTTTAGCTTATTTGCATCACTCGCACCCTCTTTCGTCAAAGATGCGATCCCATGGCATGGCCCTTTGGTCAGTGGTAGTGCCATTGCAAGTATCTTGCTGGTTTCCGCTGTCGTGCAATTTATGGCGAAATCGATTCCTTCTGCAAAATGTGTCAATGCCGGCTTAATAGTGTTAATACTGAGCTATGCGCTCCTTGCGCTATGTATGACCCAACACTGGAGTGCATTGTTTTTTATTAGCGATATTTTAGTCGGTGTAGGGCATGGTCTAGGGCTTTTAGGCGCATTTGGCTTAGTTCATCAAATGACCAACAATCAAAACCGTGCTGCGGTGATCTCGACCTATTTGTTTATCGGATATTTAGGAACCATTATTCCAATTATTGCAGCCGGCTATTTATCTGATCATTTCGGCTTGATCGTCGGTGTTTTAGGTTTTTGTATGGGTGTAGGTTTATTGTGTATCGGCTTATTGCTTTGGCACCGTAGTCTGAACACCAATTAACCACTAAACTTATTCAAGAAGCATCTTGTATTGGGTGCTTCTTAAACCCAAAAACAATTAAGAAACCCTATAAAAATCAATCAAATTAAATTAAGATCTTGTCTGATGTGATTCAAAAATTTAAAAAATGCTAAAAATTCAATGTCAAATTAACACTGTAGAAAATCAAATCATTGCTAGCAGCGAATACGGTAATATTCACTATATTTTACCGTTTGAATCCTTACCGCAATTAGAAACCTATGATTTTATTGTTTGGGGCTTTTTACCCATTGCCATGCGCCTTGGCATCCCGCTGCATGTAGAAGGACCTATTTCAATACAAACCCTCCACTCCGCACGGGAGGTTTCAACTGTCTGGGCCGCTTGGTTACCTGATTTATATCAACCAGTCATGCTCAGTGCTGCATCGATTATCCAAACACCACCGGGAAACCAAACCACTCAAAATTTAAGCTTTTTTAGCGGTGGGATTGACTCCACTTATAGTACATACAAAGCTTTTCTTGAAAATGGGCAAGATTCTGATTGTCTCACTGTGCATGGAATGGATTATAAATTTGATGACCATGAAAAATTTCAGGCCTTAATGGATCAGACCCATGACTTTAGAAGCCAAGTTTTTAAGCAAAGTCGCGTGGTAAAAACCGATGCTTACGCGCTATACAGTAAATATGGCTGTAACCCTAAAGGTTCACATGTCACACATATCTTTTCGCTGTTTTCCTGCGCTTCGATTTTTGAACATTACCAGCAATATCGAATTTCAGCCGATTACCGTTTAGATCAACAATTATTCGTTCATCCCTATGGCTCAAATACGGCATCCAACCGATTGATGAAGAACCGATCTGGGGTCTTAATCACCCTCGACGATGATGTCACGCGATCACAAAAAACCGCATTTTTAAGCCAATCTGACTTAGATTTACAAACCCTGTCGATTTGTGTGGACTATAGGGCTCGACCAAAAAATTGTGGTCAATGCAGTAAATGTATGCGCACCAAAGCCATGTTTTATGCCACTAGCCCCGAAATTCCCGATATCTTTTTAGATCGTCGCTTTGAAAAACAGTGGTATCAATCCATTCCATTAAGTTCAAAAATCAATCGTGCTTTTTTAATTGATATTTTGTCAGCGGTCGAAAAATCTTCGCAACAGCAACAATTTCCAGACTATGCAACACTCAAAGTCAAAGTTGAAGCCGCATCAAAAAGAGCAGCAAACAATCCTTTTTATGGGATGAAAACGAAAGATGTGCTGAGAACAATCTTTAAAACCATTTTTGGCTCAAACCCACGCTAAACGATGTAAAAAAAGCACGATGTTTTCGAATATCGTGCTTTGGATGGATCTATCCATAGGTGAAATGAGGAGCTCAATCGTTTTATTACTTGCCAATACAGAACGATCCAAAAATCTTCCCTAGCAAATCATCCGCACTAAAATCGCCGGTAATTTCACCTAAAGCATTTTGCGCCAACCGTAGAGACTCGGCTACCAACTCACCCGCATGATAAACCACCAACTGCTCACGTGCTTCTGCAAGATAGCGCTGAGTGCGCTTCATTGCGTCTAAATGGCGTGTTCGAGCAATAAAGGTATCTTCCTCTGGTTGAAAGCCTGCATGCGCTGTAATCGCATCAATAAGCGCTTGAACGCCAGTTTCTTTTTTAGCCGAAACGCGAATATGTCGAAAACCGTTTAAATCGGTCATTTCCGCGGTAGATCCCGTCAAATCGCATTTATTACCAATCAACATCAAACGCTTCGGTTCAATATGATCGGCAAAGTACGCTTGAGCCAATTGTAGTGGATCTTCGCCCTGACTCAAGTCATAGACCAAAAGTAACAAGTCAGCTTGCTCAATTTCTTTAATTGCGCGGCGAATCCCTTCTTTTTCGACGATATCACCGGTTTCACGTAAACCTGCGGTATCGGTCAAGGTAATCGGCAAACCATTGAGGCTGATTTTTTCATGTAAAACATCACGTGTCGTACCCGCGATATCCGTCACAATCGCACGTTCAACACCCGCTAAAGCATTGAGTAGCGATGACTTACCTGCATTGGGTTTACCTGCAATCACCACTTGTAGACCTTCACGCAGTAACTGACCTTGACGAGCAGACTGCTGTACAGCATGGACTGAGCTTGTCACTTCATCCAATAAACCCAAAATCTTACCATCCGCCAAAAAGTCGATTTCTTCTTCAGGAAAATCAATCGCTGCTTCCACATGCAAACGCAAATGGATAAGTTTTTCTAACACCGTATTGACCTTGCTCGAAAAGGCACCTTGTAATGAACGTACCGCTGAACGTGCCGCTGCTTGTGAGGTGGCATCAATCAGATCAGCAATCGCCTCGGCTTGCACCAAGTCCATTTTGCCATTTTCAAAGGCGCGCATTGAAAATTCGCCTGCTTTTGCAGCAATAGCGCCCAATTCAAGTAACCGCGCCAATAATGCATTTTGAATAACGGGGCCGCCATGACCTTGAAGCTCCACCACATCTTCACCCGTAAAAGAGTGCGGATTTGGAAAGCAAATCACCAAACCTTCATCCATGATTTCATTCGATGCATCATAAAACTTACGGAAACCAGCAAAACGTGCTTCAGGCAGGGATTGCTGCGTTAATGCTTCTGCAATGGCATAAGATTTGGGACCAGACAGGCGAATCACGCCGACACCACCACGACCCGGCGGTGTGGCAATTGCTGCGATGGTGGTTCGGTTTAACATAAAATTTACCTAAAAATTTTCAAACGACAGATAAAGAAAAATCCGCCTAAGATTACCATCTTAAGCGGATTTATTCAGCCCATCAGCAATGCTTAGTTTGCTGAGTCAGCTGCTTCACGTTTTAAACGTTCTTTTTCAACAGATTTGTTAATCAAACCTTGTTGAAGAATAGTAATACTGTTGTTACAGATCCAGTAAAGCACAAGGCCCGCAGGGAAGAACAACATAAATACCGTAAAGATCACAGGCATGATTTTGAAGACTTTCGCCTGCATTGGATCAGCCGGTTGTGGGTTCAAACTTTGCTGAATAAACATGGTTAAGCCCATTAATAGCGGCAAAATAAACCACGGATCCATCGCAGATAAATCTTGAATCCAACCTAACCATGGCGCATGACGTAGTTCAACGGACTCCATCAACACCCAGTACAAAGCAAGGAAGATCGGCATTTGGAGCAATAACGGCAAGCAACCTGACAGTGGGTTCACTTGCTCACGTTTATACAATGCCATCATTTCTTGCGAGAAGCGCATACGGTCTTCACCGAACTCTTCTTTCATGCGTTGCATTTCAGGTGCAATCACACGCATTTTCGCCATAGAGCGGTAGCTCTTCGATGACAAAGGCCACAAGATCAGTTTCACCAGAATCGTCAATAGAATAATTGACCAACCCCAGTTACCCACTAAACCGTGGAAAAACTCAAGACCGACGAACAATAATTTCGCAATTGGCCATAACCAACCGTAATCTACAGTTTGGTTTAAACCAACCGCCAATTCTTTTAATTCAGATTGGATTTTTGGACCTGAATAGAACGTTGCATCTACTTCTGCCACAGTTCCTGCAGGAACATTAATTGCAGGTGATGTGAACTGAATAATGTTCATATCATCAGTAGATTTACGTGACTCAAGTTTCGCAGCATACGGTTGACCATTGGCTTGCGTTAATTTGATCTGTCCAGGAATCCACGCACTCACGAAGTAATGCTGAACCATTGCAACCCAACCGCCAGTTGCTTCAACATTCAATTTTTCTTCATTGAAGTTAGCAAATTTAAGTTTGTTGTAATGTTCTTCAGGCGAACCCCATGCACCACCAAGGAATGTACCTAAAGTGAAAATACCTTGATCAGATTTACCTGGATCTTCAGAGTTGTCGCGTTTAAGCTGACCAAACATCTGACCTTGCCAGTTCTGAGCACTGCGGTTCACGATTTTATGATTCACGACAACAGGGTATTCACCTTCAGTGAAGTTAAAGGTTTTAATAACCTCTACACCATCTGCTGTTTTATAAACCATTGGTACTGACAAAACTTTTGCTGTTTGGCCATCTTTCCCCTTCACAGCTTTTGCGTCATTTAACGTATATGAAGATTTTTCAATTTCATAGGTTGGACGTCCTTTCGGATTGCTGTCAGGGCCATTAAGACCAATTAAGCCAGACTGAGCAACATAAGTCCGTTTTGCATCGCTTTCAAGCATTACAAATGGTTCGTCGCTGTCTTTATTTTTGTCATGATTGAGTAATTCAATACGAACAATATCGCCACCCTTTGGATTAATCCAAAGATGGTAAAGGTCAGTTTGTACTGAAATTAACTGTTGACTAACAGGTGCAGTGGCATCTGTTGTTTGTTGTGTAGCAGCATTATTTGCTTGCGGCACATCAGTAGCAGCCGTAGCTGTCTGGCCATTTGGTAAATCGGCAGATACTTCATGCGTTACCACCGCAGCATTTTGCTGAGGTTTTTGTTCCGCATGTCCATAATCTTTCTGCCAAGCCAAAATGAGCAAATATGCGACAACAAACATGGCCCCTAGAATTGCAATCCTGGCCCATTGTTGCATAGGTATTACCCCAAGTGGTTAGAGTGATTTTGGTTCAATAAACGTTCACGAAAGGGTACAGCAACGTGAAGCGTTTGAGAATCTATTTGCTGAAATGAAATAAAACGAATTGCTTTTGATGGAACAGGATCATAGCCTGAACCGCCCCAAGGATGACAACGGCAAATACGCTGAACAGCTAGACACACTCCACGTACAGCACCATGTTGATGGACTGCTTCCAAAGAATATTGAGAACATGTTGGAATATAACGACAGCGTGGTCCCAATAAAGGACTAATCGCAATCTGATAGAAACGAATGAGCCAATGCAGTAAACGAACCATTGGTCATCTCTACGCTTGTGAGGAGGTAGCTATTTTTTTATGCTTATTTGCAAGGCGCTGCAATTTTTGCCAAGCAAATTGTAATTGCTGATGTAACTCTGCATTCGGTACCGCCTCTATGCCCATTTTTGGCATAACGACAATATCTAATACATTAGACTGCTGTTGATGCAGGCGAAAACTTTCGCGTGCAAGTCGTTTTACTCGATTTCTTTCATGTGCGCGGCGCACTTTTTTCTTAGCAACAACAATACCCAAACGGCTATTCGGCTGTTCGGAGATTTTTGCTAGAAATAAGAAATGGGGTTGATGCACTTTAAAAAGCGCACCATCGAACACACTTTTATAATCGGCAGCACAGTGTATTCGCACATCTGTGCTAAAGCCGTAAAGTGTTGTCATAACACCCAAGTCTTGACAGTCTTAACTGAAATTAAACAGTTAAGCTGTGACGACCTTTTGCACGACGACGCGCTAATACTTGACGGCCAGCTTTAGTAGCCATGCGAGCACGGAAACCATGAACGCGTTTACGTTTCAACTCAGAAGGTTGGAAAGTACGTTTCATATCGAAACTCCAAAAATGATCTTTCAGTAAAGGTTCGCGATTTTAGTGCTCATTGCTTGAGCTGTCAATGAAAAACACGCTTTCTTTCAAAATCTAGGCTGTGATATATCAAGATAATATAAGGATTAGAAATCAGTCAGAAAGTTTTAAATTAAAATATTCACAAACTAAGTCATTGTATATGTTAATTATTTAAGTTATCTTCAAGTTTACTCACAGAATTATCCACAATCTCAAATTTGTGAATTGGTTTTTATGAATTTAAATTTGAATTTAAACCAACCATCAAGATATCCCCAGAATGGGTCGATCTTATAAATAAATTCAAATTTTAAAATTTAAATTTATTACTATTAGTGTTGATATTTTCTGTGGAAAACGCATTTTTAGATTTAAAAAACAAATAATTATATTGTGGATAACGATGTTTTTATAATTTTGATAGTTTGTGGATAACTTTATGCTATAATTTATCCACAGTTTGCGGATAAACTTATCCACACGTGATTTAAATTTAAATTTAAACTCAATTTGCGTTTTTTTGATCGATTTCGACTGATTTGTTCATGACAGATGTGGATAAGATGGTTAGAATGGCTGCCCGCTTAGGCGGGGTTGAATTATTTTTTTACGTACAATGGACTGAAATAGGGGTTTCACATGCTTTGGACAGACTGCTTAACTCGCTTGCGACAAGAGCTTTCAGGAAATGTCTATACAATGTGGATACGCCCACTAGTGGCAGAAGATGCAGGTGATAGTCTAAAACTCTATGCACCGAATCCGTATTGGACACGCTATATTCAAGAGCACCATTTAGAACTGATCTCTATTTTAGCGGAACAGTTGTCTGAAGGTCGGGTACGTAAAGTCGAGATTTTGGTTGATTCACGGCCTGGTGCAATTTTATCTGCAGCTGAGCAACCAGCAACAACCACCGCAGCATTAGAGTCAACGCCACAAGTATCGGCACCAACACGTCCTAAAAAAGAAAAAGAAGAGACGTCTTCAAAAAATAACCGTAAGCGTCAGCTTAACCCATTATTTACCTTTTCCTTGTTTGTTGAAGGCCGTTCCAATCAGATGGCGGCAGAAACCTGTCGTAAAGTCTTAACGCAGCCCGGTGCTTCGCAGCATAACCCGTTATTTTTATATGGACCGACAGGTCTAGGTAAAACCCATTTAATGCAAGCCGTTGGTAATGCATTATTGCAAGCGAAGCCGAATGCACGTGTGATGTACATGACGGCTGAAAGTTTTGTACAAGACTTTGTGAGCTCGTTACAGCAAGGTAAGGTCGAAGAATTTAAGAAAAACTGTCGTTCGTTAGATTTGTTATTGGTGGATGATATTCATTTGTTGGCGGGTAAAGAGGCCAGCTTGGTTGAGTTTTTCTATACCTTCAACGCGTTATTAGATGAATCTAAGCAAATCATTTTAACCTCAGATCGTTATCCAAAAGAACTGACTGAACTTGATCCACGTTTGGTTTCACGTTTTTCGTGGGGCTTATCGGTGGGTGTGGAACCACCCGATATTGAAACCCGTATTGAAATTTTACTGAAAAAAGCGGAAAGCAATGGGGTGGAACTTCCACGTAATTGTGCGTTGTTTATTGCTCAACAAGTGGTTGCCAATGTTCGTGAACTAGAAGGTGCGCTGAATAAAGTTGTAGCCATTTCTCGTTTTAAAGGTACCCCTATCGATCTTGATGTGGTGCGTGAATCATTAAAAGATGTGTTGGCGATTCGTGCACGTACCATTAGTACTGAAAATATTCAGCGTGTAGTGAGTGAATATTTCCGTATTCCACTCAAAGAATTGGTTGGCCCAAAACGTACACGTATTTATGCACGTCCACGTCAGTTGGCTATGGGGCTAGCACGTGAGCTGACAGGGGATAGTTTCCCTGAAATTGGTATGGCTTTTGGTAACCGTGACCACAGTACTGTGATGCATGCCTGTGAAAAAGTACAAAGCCTGCGTGAAGGAGATCCAATCTTCAATGAGGACTATAAAAACTTGCAACGTCTGCTGCAAAGTTAAGTCTTTTTGTTCAAATTCTGTTCTTGCAATGCGGTATATTCTGCCGCATAGTACACTGCTAAAAAATTAATTTATTTTGTCTGTCTTCAGTTTTTAGAGGAATGTATTGTGCGTTTAAAAATCGCGAAAGAAAGCTTACTGAATGTTCTGTCACATGTCGTAGGAGCGGTTGAGCGTCGCCATACCTTAAATATTTTATCCAATGTCAAAGTACAGGTTACTGAGCAAGCATTGACCATTACAGGTTCTGACCTAGAAGTGGAACTGGTTGCGAGTACACCGCTGGCAGATGGCGCATGTTTACAAGCAGGGGTGACGACAGTTCCTGCGCGTAAACTGATGGATATCTGTAAATCATTGCCTTCAGCGGCATTGATTGATTTGCAAATCACTGAAGATCAGCGCTGTATTTTAAAATCTGGAAACAGTCGTTTTGTATTGGGTACTTTGCCTGCAGAAGACTATCCATTATTAACCACTGAAAATACTCAAGGCACTCAAGTCGGTGTGACTCAACGTGAGTTAAAGCGTTTATTTGAAAAAACGTCTTTTGCTATGGCGGTTCAAGATGTGCGTTTCTATTTGACGGGTACTTTACTTGAAATTGATGAAAATCAATTGCGTGCAGTAACGACCGATGGTCACCGTTTGGCGATGTGTGAAACAGCGGCAAGCTCGAATGCGACACAAGCAATGCAAGCAATTGTTCCACGTAAAGCCGTAGGTGAATTGCAGCGTCTATTGAGTGTTGAAGACGAGCAATTATCGTTGTTAATTGGTCGTGAATTATTAAATGTAACAATTACCATTGCCAGCCGAGATAAAGAGCAGGGTGATATTACCGTACGTTTCACCACAAAATTGATTGATGGTAAATTCCCTGACTACCGCCGTGTGATTCCACGTGGTGGCGATAAAAACGTGCGCATTGCACATGATGTATTTAAACAATCACTACAACGTGTAGCGATTTTAAGTAATGAAAAATTGCGTGGCGTCTTCTTGAAGTTTGATGCGGACACCTTACAACTTCGTGCCAATAACCCTGAGCAAGATGAAGCGATCGAAGATCTCGCGATTCAATATGCTGATGCACCGATGGAAATGTCATTCAATGCACAGTACTTATTGGAAGTTCTGAATGTATTGGATGGTGATGATGTTGCAATGACCATGACAGAAGCCAACCAGTCTGTATTGGTACAAGATCCACAGCAACAAGATCAAACCTATGTTGTGATGCCAATGCGTGTTTAATTCGGACTGACGTCTCAATTATTATGCATATCACGCGTTTACATGTAGAACGTGTTCGAAATTTAAAGACGGTTGCACTCTCTGGGTTGCAGCCGTTTAATGTCTTTTATGGGCAAAATGGTTCAGGTAAAACTTCTGTATTAGAAGCAGTACATTTGCTGGCAACTGGACGTTCTTTTCGAACCCATATTCCGAAAAACTATATTCAAAATAATAGCCCTGACGCTGTCGTCTTTGCGCAGTCTGCAACAGACCGCATTGGTATGCAAAAAATGCAGTCGGGCGAGCAAGTGATTAAAGTCAATGGCGACCTAGTGGGGACACAAGGGCAGTTGGCTAAGATTTTACCGCTACAACTCATCGATCCACAAAGTACCGATATTATTGATCATGGTGCGAAGCCACGACGTCAACTTTTAGATTGGTTGATGTTCCACGTGGAACCGGAGTTTTACCATACATGGCAATATTATGCACGGGCATTAAAACAGCGGAATAGTTTGCTGAAATCACGACGTCATTTGAGTTTGTCTGACTTAGAACCGTGGAACAAAATGCTCAGTGACTATGGTGAGATCTTGCATAGTCTGCGCAGTAATGTGGTGGAACAGTGGATTCGATATTTTCAACAAGATCTAGAAGCCTTATTGCCTGATTTAACAGTGACACTGGAATACAATGCAGGCTTTCATGCCGAAACAGGGCTGTTGAATGATCTGACCAATCAGCATTTTAAAGACTGCGAGCGTGGCTATACTGAATATGGTCCGCACCGTGCAGATTTAAGGTTAAAAACCGCTATGGGGGATGCTGATGTTGTGCTCTCTCGTGGGCAAAAAAAGTTATTGATCATGGCGTTAAAACTGTCACAGATTGCAATGCTACATGCTTGTAATAAGGAAACTGTGGTATTATTAGATGATCTGACAGCAGAATTAGATTTAACCGCACAACAGCGTTTAATTGAGCGTTTAAGCCATCTTGGTAGTCAAGTTTTTATTACCACTTTAGACCATGATTCAGTGCAAAAACACTTACATGATTTATCTATTTCTTATCAATTATTCAAAGTTGAAAATGGTACGGTGCAGGCTGTTGTGCAATGAAATACCACCTTTGGATAGACCTATTTTTCACTAGGGAGAAACCATGAGTTCAGAAGATCAAGCTGCTTCTCAAACAGAACAAACCATAGAAAAAGCTTATGATTCCTCTAGCATCAAAGTATTACGTGGTCTAGACGCTGTACGTAAGCGTCCGGGCATGTATATTGGTGATACTGACGATGGTACTGGCCTACACCACATGGTGTTTGAAGTTGTCGATAACTCAATTGATGAAGCGTTGGCAGGTCATTGTGACGAAATTCAAGTCACCATTCATGAAGATGAATCTGTAAGCGTATCGGATAACGGTCGTGGTATTCCTACCGACATTCACCCAGAAGAAGGTGTTTCTGCAGCAGAAGTGATTTTAACGATTCTGCATGCGGGCGGTAAATTTGATGATAACAGCTATAAAGTTTCAGGCGGTCTACATGGTGTAGGCGTATCCGTGGTGAATGCGCTTTCAAGCAAGCTCGAATTAACTATTCATCGTGCGGGTCAAATCCACCAGCAAGAATATAAACACGGTGATTCCGTGTATCCATTAAAGGTGGTGGGTGAGACAGATCGTACAGGTACACGTATACGTTTCTGGCCAAGTGCTGAAACCTTCAGTCAAACGATTTTTAATGTCGATATTTTGGCGCGTCGTTTACGTGAATTATCGTTCCTGAATGCAGGTGTACGAATTGTGCTACGTGACGAACGTATCAATTTAGAGCACGTTTATGACTATGAAGGTGGTTTGTCTGAGTTTGTAAAATATATTAACCAAGGCAAAACCCATCTGAATGATATCTTCCACTTTACTACTCAAGCCGATAATGGCATTGGTGTAGAAGTTGCATTGCAGTGGAATGATTCTTATCAGGAAAATGTTCGTTGCTTTACCAATAACATTCCACAAAAAGATGGTGGTACGCATTTAGCGGGTTTCCGTGCTGCATTAACTCGTGGCTTAAACAGCTACATGGAAAGCGAAAACTTACTCAAAAAAGAGAAAGTGGCGGTTTCTGGTGATGATGCACGTGAAGGTTTAACTGCAATTGTTTCGGTGAAAGTGCCGGATCCAAAATTCTCTTCGCAAACCAAAGAAAAATTGGTGTCGAGCGAAGTGAAAACTGCGGTTGAGCAAGCAATGAATAAATCGTTCTCTGAATATCTTTTAGAGAACCCCCAAGCCGCTAAATCGATTGCAGGCAAAATTATTGATGCAGCCCGTGCGCGTGATGCAGCGCGTAAAGCACGTGAAATGACTCGTCGTAAGAGTGCGCTTGATATTGCAGGCCTGCCAGGTAAATTGGCCGATTGTCAGGAAAAAGATCCTGCGTTGTCTGAACTTTACTTAGTCGAAGGTGACTCTGCGGGTGGTTCTGCAAAACAGGGCCGTAACCGTAAGATGCAAGCGATTTTGCCGCTGAAAGGTAAAATCCTCAACGTGGAACGTGCACGTTTTGACAAGATGATTTCTTCTCAAGAAGTGGGAACACTGATTACCGCTTTAGGTTGTGGTATTGGCCGTGAGGAATATAACCCAGATAAACTGCGTTATCACAAAATCATCATCATGACCGATGCCGACGTCGATGGTTCGCACATTCGTACGCTACTGTTGACTTTCTTCTTCCGTCAAATGCCAGAACTTGTGGAACGTGGATATATTTATATTGCACAGCCACCGTTGTATAAGCTGAAAAAAGGCAAGCAAGAACAGTACATCAAAGATAATGATGCGCTTGAGACTTACCTGATTTCAAATGCAATTGATGAGCTTGAATTACACATCAGTGCAGAAGCGCCAGCCATTCGTGGTGAGGCTTTAGCGGGTGTGATTGCGGATTATCAAACCTCTCAAAAGAGCTTACATCGTCTGACTGTACGTTATCCTGCAAGTGTGTTGGATGGCTTATTGGCAGTAGAAGGCTTTAAGTTAGATCAAGCAAATAACCAAGACTATGTACAGACTTGGGGTGAGCAACTACGTGCCAATATTGAGAAAACTCAACCTAGCCTACGTCCTGAATTAAGCTTAGAAACTTTTGAGCATGAAGATACTGAAGGCAATAAGTCAGCGACCTATTTCCCGCGTATTACCATCTATGTTCATAATTTACCGCACCAATACTTGTTAGATTCAGGTCTATTGGGTTCAGGTGAATATGCGCGTTTACTCAAAAATTCGAAGAGTTGGTTCACCTTATTGGAAGAAGGTGCTTACCTACAAAAAGGCGAGCGCAAAATTCCAGTGAGCAGCTTCCATCAGGTTTGGCAAAACATCTTACAAGACTCACGCCGTGGCATGATGATTCAGCGCTATAAAGGTTTGGGTGAGATGAATGCTGAACAGCTTTGGGAAACTACAATGGATCCTGAGAACCGTAACATGCTGCAAGTAACGGTACAGGATGCGATTGAAGCTGATCGTATGTTCTCTTGCTTGATGGGTGATGATGTGGAACCACGTCGTGCCTTCATTGAAGAAAATGCGTTAAATGCGGATATTGATGCCTAAATTCTGATTACAGAATCATTCAAAAAAGCACTCTTGGGAGTGCTTTTTTTTATGCTATCTTAAATAAAATTGAATATTAAATCGCCAATTTGTGTTTTATAAAATTGACTTATTCTGATGCTAAGCTCAAATCAAATTGAACTTAGCAGCTAAAAATAAGAGGTCTATATATGATGGACAATCAACTTGAACACATTCGTGACATCTGGGTAAATGCATTTTTTACCGGAAATTATACTGTTTTAGCCGAATACGAAGATGAGCACTTTAAGGTGGTTTATGAGCAAGACGGGCGCGTCGAAAGTAATTATGTCCGCTATGAACGTATTGCACATGCAGTGAAAAATGGGGTTTGGAAACCACAAAAACCAGACGTAGAATTTGAAGATTATGAGTTTAATCGTGACCAAACTGAGTGCAAAATTTTAATTGGTTTAGCTGAAACACAGCAGCAAATACAGGAAATCTGGCATTTTGATCAGACCTGGAAAATACAAGAATTACGTTTTTTAAAGGCAAAAAAAGCCCATCCTTCTGCCTTATCTTAAACAATAAAAAGTTTAAATTGATGTCGTGAATGGAGATAAAATGCATCCATCTTGCAAATGTGGATAAGTTTTGTGAATTTTCACATTTAATAGTGTTCAACATCAAAGTCATTTATAATTGTGGATAACATCATTTAAAAATATTTATCCATAAAAAAGGTGGTTCGATATTTTGAATTTAAAAAATAAAAAATGAATTTAAAAATGGCTTTTGTGGATAACTGTGGTAATGAGTTTGATGTGAAGTATATTTTTTGAATTCATTTACAAAATTAGGGTAAAAGCGATCGCTGAATTTTTAGATTCTTTACGAATAGAAATGCTTTAACAATGTAATAACCAGTTGGATATGAACATTCGATTTTTTAAATATTTTTTAGATTTATAGTGTGATTATTATTGTGAAGTATAAATAAAAAATCGCCGTGGAACATTTAAATTTCACGGCGATTGATTTTTTGAGCTTAAGTTAGGTTTTCTTAATAATGAAAATCTAGGGTTTTGACTTTTAAATTAAGCCTCAAAACTACTTTCCATTTCTTCTAATTCCATCATTAATTCAAGCATTTGCTCTTCGACAGATTCAAGTTTGGCTTTTAATTCTGTTTGCTCATTCATCAGTTTGAGTAAGTCATCTTTTCGACTGGCTTCATATAAAGCACTGTCTGCTAATAATTCCTCGATTTTGTTTAAGCGTGGCTGAATTTTGCTGATTTGCGCTTCATTTTTTTCAATGTTTTTACGAATCGGGCGGGTCAATTCACGCTGACGTGCAGCTTCTTTGCGCTGCGCTTCTTTATCGACTTTGGAAATCGTCGGTTTAGTTTCAACTTGAGATTTGATGGGAGTAGGGGCTTGTTGGCTATTTTTCATCATGTCAATCCGTGCTTGACGCAGCCAATCGGCATAAGCCACGAGGTCGCCATCAAATTCGCGACATTTCCCATGATGTACCAACAATAATTCGTCACAAACGCTGGCAATCAATTGACGTTCATGCGAAACCAAAACCACAGCGCCTTCAAAATCTTGTAATGCCATAGTTAGGGCATGACGCATATCAAGGTCTAAATGGTTGGTCGGTTCATCTAGAATTAAAACATTGGGGCGCTGCCAAACAATCAAAGCCAAAGCTAATCGTGCTCGTTCACCGCCTGAAAAGCCTTCACTTGGTGTATCCATGCGTTCGCCACTAAAACCAAAGCTGCCTAAAAATGAACGTAATGCAGCTTCACTGATTTTTTTGTCAGCGATTCGAGATAATTGCAACATCGGGCTGGCATTGCCATCTAAAGCATCCATTTGATGCTGCGCAAAATAGCCAATATTCAACAGTTCAGAAGCTTTGCGCGTCCCTTGTAATAAGGGAAGGTCTCCAACCAAGGATTTAATTAAGGTTGATTTACCTGCACCATTCATTCCCAGTAAACCAATGCGACTGTTTGGGGTAATCTGTAAATTCACATTGGTGGCAATCAGTTTGTCACCATAGCCAATATTGACATGTTCCATTTGCAGCAGCGGTGAGCTCATTTTGGTTGGCTCACGGAAACTAAAGGTAAATGGTGTATCGACATGCGCGGCAGAAAGTTCCTGCATGCGTTCTAATTGTTTAATACGGCTTTGAGCCTGTTTGGCTTTGGTGGCTTTGGCTTTAAAACGGTCAATAAATTTTTGGAGATGCGCACGGGTTTCAAGCTGCTTTTCATAGGCTTGTTGTTGTTGTGCCAAGCGCTCAGAGCGTGTGCGTTCAAAGGTCGAATAGTTGCCGGTGTAAAGTGTCAGCTCTTGATTTTCGATATGTAAAATATGATCAGTCACCGCATCTAAGAAATCACGGTCATGTGAAATCAAGATTAGTGTACCTTCGTAAGCTTTTAACCAATCTTCTAACCACAAAATCGCATCTAAGTCTAAGTGGTTGGTTGGTTCATCGAGTAATAATAGGTCGGAACGACTCATCAGGGTACGCGCAAGGTTTAAACGCATACGCCAACCACCTGAAAAGCTTGAAACATTGAGCTGGGATTGATGTTCAAAAAATCCCAGGCCAGCCATCAATTGTGAGGCTTTAGATGGTGCTGTATAGCCATGGATTTCATCAAATCGGCCATATAAGTGTGCCAATGCTTCATTGTCTAATTGTTCTGGATGTTCAAGTTTATGTTGTATTTCCCAATATTCTTCATCGCCTGATAGAACGAAATCAATCGCTTTCATATCGAGTGCTTTGATTTCTTGTGCCATATGCGCGACGGTCCATACCGCAGGACGAGTCAATGAGCCGCCATCAGATTCCATTCCACCTAAAAGCGCAGAAAAAAGAGTCGATTTACCCGCACCATTTACACCGGTTAAGCCGATTTTCCAGCCTGGATGCAATTGCATAGATGCTTTTTGAAATAAAACACGCCCACCGCGACGAATGGAAAGTTGGTCTAACTGAATCATGGAACTAACTAAACAAGAAGAATGTGGGGCTATTCTAATGGATGGCTTTGCAAAAGAAAAAACAAAGCATCGCAACCATCTGAAAAAATGTGACAGATTCCACGTATTTAGGTATATTGAACTGGCTATAGTATTAAAAAAATATTTCAAGTTGTTGTTTTAAATGGATTAATAAAACATATTGGGAATATAAGAAATGAGAAAAGGAATTTTAATTTTATCGCTTCTTTCAGGTGTGATGTCTGCACAAAGCTATGCCAATCAGAAGGTTTGTGTGTTCGATTTACTTGGAAAAGCGGGGGAATCTTATAAGCTGATGGAAGAGTGGTCTCTGGCCAGTAAGGCATGGGGAGCACAAGTTCAACTGATTTCATATCAAGATGAATCCAAAGTCGATAAAGATTTTAAAGAAGGGAAATGTGACGCATTTTATATGACCTCGATGCGGGCACGTGCGTATAACAAATTTGCCGGTTCGATTGATGCCATTGGTGGTGTACCGAACAATACCATCGCGCAAAAAGCCATTACCTATGTCTTAGATAAACGGAACAGTAAACGACTGATTAGCAATCTAGGCAAAGATAGTTATGAAGTGGCAGGGATCGGGCAAATTGGTTCAGCCTACATTTTTGTCCGTGATCGCAATATCAATAATTTAGAAAAAGCTGAAGGTAAAAAATTTGCCATTTTGCATTATGATTATGCGCAAAAAGTGATGGTCGACCGTGTTGGCGCTGTGCCAGTGATGTCAGAAATTTCTAATTTTATTCGCAAGTTTAATCAGGCCGAAGTTGAAATTGTTGCTGCGCCAGCTTATGCCTTTAAGCCACTCGAAATTTCAAAAGGCTTAGGCACTACCGGGGCGATGGTGAATTTTCCTGTGGTGAATGTCACGGCAGACCTGATTATTCGTAATAATAAATTCCCAGAAGGTTTTGCTGAACCTTCTCGGCAATGGTTTGTTAAGCAATTACCAAAAAGTTTTGCCATGGTAAAACGCATGGAAGCTGAAATTCCTGCCAAATATAAGATGAATCTCAGCAAAGATGATCAGTTGAAGTATCAGAAAATATTGCGTGAAGGACGGATGGATTTAACCAAACAAGGGATCTATGACTCCACCATGATGACGGTACTAAAAAAAGCCCGTTGTACGATTGAGCGAACCAATTTTGAGTGTTCAGTGGCGGGTGAATAAGCTTTTTTCTGTATTTCTTTGTAAATTTTGATGCAATCGCTGTAAATGTAAAAAGCCATTTTTGCAAATATAAGATGATGATTATATTTATAATTTTACTTTATATAAAAAGTGATATGCATCACAGAAAAACAGAATATGCCAAAATGACATAAATAAATGGAGTAAATGCTCTATTTTTTTTAATTTAACTTGCTTAATATCGGGCTTGTGTAAGGACACCTCTGAACCATAAAAAGATTTGAAAGGAAAATAGAATGAAAAAAACGCTCCTATCATTGGCTACGTTTGCTGCAATTGGCTTTGCTGGTTCAGCTCAGGCAGCAAAAGTAGATATCTGTGTATTTGACTTACTGGGTAAGTCAGGCGAGTCATATCAAATGGCTCAGGAATGGGCGCTTGCAGCAAAAGGCTGGGGTGCTGAAATTAACTTAATTCCGCGTCAAGACGAAGCAGTAGCCGACAATGACTTTAAAGCAGGTAAATGTGACGGCGTATTTATGACGGCGATGCGTGCCCGTCAGTACAATAAATTTGCAGGCTCTATTGATGCGCTGGGTGGCGCACCGAGCAATGCGATTGCGCAACGTGCGATTACCTTTGCATTAGACCAACGTAATGCTGCAAAAATGGTCAGCAATCTAGGTGGTAAGAAATATGAAGTGGCGGGTATTGCCCCACTGGGTTCAGCATTCATCTTTGTCAAAGACAAGAAAATTGACTCAATTGAAAAAGCAGCAGGTAAAAAGTTTGCAGTATTAGGCTATGACGAAGCACAAAAAATTATGGTGCAACGTGTCGGCGCTCAAGCTGTGATTTCAGATGTATCTAACTTTGTGGCTAAGTTTAATAATGGTCAGGTCGATATGGTGGGTGCGCCTGCATATGCCTACAAACCATTAGAGATCTATAAAGGTTTAGGTACCAATGGTGCGATGTTTAACTTCCCAGTTCTACAAGTGACTGCGGACTTTATTATTCGTCCTGATCAGTTCCCAGCTGGCTTTGGTCAAAAATCACGTGATTGGTTTGTGAAACACTTACCGAAGAGTATCGCGATGATTAACCGTCTAGAAGCAGGTATTCCTGCGAAATATAAACTTAACCTAAGTGCAGAAGATAAAACCAAATATCAAAAATTACTGCGTGAAGGTCGTATGGATATGACGAAACGTGGCATTTATGATGCGGGCATGATGTCAGTATTGAAAAAGGCACGTTGCTCTGTCGATAAAGCCAATTTTGAATGTTCACTTGGCGGCGAATAAGCTGATATTTAAAGAAAAAAGCCTGGATTTATCCAGGCATTTTTTTGCAAATTTATAGGTCATTCTCGCCATTGAGTGAGCAAAATATTCAGGTAATCTAAATTAAAATCGTGGGCTGTGAGTCAATAGAATCGAACTCAGCATGACCCAAAATTCAAAAAATGGTTAAAAACAAAAACAGTAAAAAAACAAGGAAAGTCAGTATGAAACAATGGACAAAGGCATTGAGCGTTGCTGCTGCATTAATGGCGGTAAATGGCGTAGCTCAAGCGAAGCAAGTGGTATGTGTATTTGATTTGGTTGGTAAAAATGGTGATGTTTTTACCCTGATGAAAGATTATCAATTGGCGGCAAAAAACTGGGGCGCAGACATTGAGCTCCGCGTAGGTCAAAATGAAGCGGTGATTGCAGAAGATTTTAAAGCTGGTAAATGTGATGGGATCAGTGTTACTGGTATGCGTGGTCGCCAATTCAATAATTTTACCGGTTCTTTAGATGCCATTGGTGCGATTCCAGATTTGAAATTGGCCGTAAAAGTTATGCAAGGTCTTGCAAGTCCAACATTTGCTAAGAGCATGGTCAATAGTAAATATGAAGTGGCAGGTGTGATACCTGTTGGTGATGCCTATCTGTTAGTGAATGACCGAAGTATTAATACTGTCGCTAAAGCCGCAGGTAAAAAAATTGCGGTGCTTGACTATGATGAAGCACAGAAAATTATGGTGCAGCAGGTCGGAGCTCAAGCAGTCAGTGCTGATGTAACCAATTTTGGCGCCAAATTTAACAATGGTCAGGTAGATATAATTGGGGCACCTGCTGCGGTGTTCAAACCATTGGAATTACATAAAGGTTTAGGCAGCAAAGGCGCAATCGTCAATTATCCAATTTTACAAGTGACGGGAAATATCATTATTCGCCCAGATAAATTCCCTGCAGGTTATGGACAAAAATCACGTGATTGGGTCAAAATACAATTACCTCGTGCATTTACCATTTTAGGAAAAATGAAATCGGAAATTCCAGCCAAATATTGGATGGATGTTCCAACTGCAGACAAAGCTGGTTATCAAAAAATGATGCGTGAAGCGCGTATTGATTTGACTAAACGTGGTATCTACGACAAGCGAATGATGAAACTATTATGGCAATTCCGCTGTAAACAAGATCCGAAAAACTTCGAATGCGCATTACAGGAAGAAAACTATAAATAAGTTTTAAATGAATCTTGAGGAAAATACTCTGATTTAACTTTAAACTGTGAAGACTGACCATATATTGAGTATGTTATACTTGAAATATGGTCTTTTCTTTTTAAAGACACCCCAATGACTCAGAGGAATCCATCATGAATGCTCAAGCACTTGTGCTGACTGACAATGCTGCCAATAAAGTACGCCAATTGCGTGAGAGTGAAGGTAATCAAGACCTTATGTTACGTGTATATGTGACTGGTGGTGGTTGTTCAGGTTTCTCATATGGGTTTAATTTTGCTGAAAGCCAAAACGAAGATGATGCTGAATTCATCAATGGTGATGTGAAGATGTTGGTTGATTCACTGAGCTATCAATATTTAGTTGGTTCAACAGTCGACTATATTGAAGGTCTTGAAGGTTCTCGATTTGTGGTTCAAAACCCGAATGCGACAACCACGTGTGGATGTGGATCTTCATTCTCGATCTAATCGCGATGATGAATTGAGCCATAAAAAAGCCCTCATTTAGAGGGCTTTTTTAATGTTTAAAATCGATATTAGGCTTCAAATTTTAGTGCTTCTAATAGATCTAAAATTACGGTAGTCACGTCTTGAGTCAATTGATAATTATTAAAAATTTCATATGCCGTAATGGTGACATCGGTATCACTCGGAAGCAGGCGTTGTTCTTCTTCGATGAGGTCACGGATCGGCAATAGGGTTTGTTTGACCTGTAAATGCAAGACATCTTTAAACTCAAGATTTTCGTCTTCGAGCTCAATTAATTGCTCATTAAAAAAGGGTAAAAGTACCGCATGGAGATAAGGTTGAATGTCTGTAATATCAAAAATCTCAATATCACGGGTTTGTTCAATCGTGCTGATGTGGTCATTCACTTCAATTAAGATATGGTAGTAACTCACATTGCTCTCCACGTAAGATGTCATTGATATAAGGGAATTATTGCAAATCAACAATAACATGAAATGCTAATTATTGTTGGTGAATCCTATAATATCCTTATAGATTGTATGGTTTTTTTTGCTCAGGGTGTTCTAACGATAATATAGTAAGCCTTGGTCTGCTGGCATCAGTTTAAAGTTTTCTAATTGTTGCGCGCCTAAGATTGGGTACATTAATGCAACAGGGTCATTATGGTGAGATAAGCCGAGAGCATGTCCGAGTTCGTGGGCAAGGGTAAGGCGTAAATCATCTTCGGCATCAAATTGATAAATCTGAATCTGATCGCCCATAAAGACACCTTTATGAAACTCTCGAGCAGGAAAGCGCTGACTGGCTTGTATCACGCCTGCATTATATTGATCGATTTGCTGGTTATAGCTTAAGACTTGTTGGTTAAATTGATCATTTTGCTGATTAAATCGATCTATTTCTTGGTCTAATTGCATCGCTTGTGCTTTAACTTGCTCAAGTTCTCTTTCAACGCGTTGCATATTGGGGCCTTGTGCATGCTCTATTCGGCTCCAATTCATACGTTCTTGCGACAGCTGTGCGATTTCCGCACGAATCATGGCTTGTTTTGATCGGAGCTGTTGCTCATTCATCTCCAGACCTTTTCTCGAATTTGCTAAGTTCTCGGCATATAAATCATTACGGGCTTTATCTGCGGCTAAGGTCTTTTGGACTTGCTTATAGGCATTGTATTGTTCTTGGCGATCATCATAAATTAGATGGATCGCCAGTTGTGCATTTGGGTCATAGATAAATAACGGTTTGAGTGTCCCTTTATGCCATATCTCTGCGGCTTCTTGGCTAAGTTGAATGACTTGTTGCTGGCTTAATCCAAAACGCGGATCGACATCAGCAACCCGATAACGCAGTCGGATATCGAGAGGGTGTAAAAGTCGATCTGAAATTGAATTAAATTTCAGTTGGGGATGCTGCTTGGTTTGATAGATCCACCAAGTACTCAAAACGATGACAACAATAATTAAAATCAAACGCATAGCGTCGCAAAACTTGATTATTTTGCATTAATTTAACTGAAATTTAGTGCTATGCAAATCTAAGTTTAGACAGATTGGCAGTCGAGAAGAATGTGGCTGTTTGAGCTTAAGCGTGTTATTTGAATATTGCCTGATGCAGACAAAATCATCCACAAAAAAAACCGCGCTTTCGCGCGGTCTTTTTGAGCTTTGAAAAACTCAGTTAAAGCGACAAATTATTTTTTGTCATCTTTTACTTCAGTGAACTCAGCATCTACAACGCCGTCATCTGCTTTTTGAGCTTGACCTTCAGCGCCTTGGAAAGCGTTAGGATCAAAACCTTCAGCACCGCCTTGACCTTGTGCAGCTTCATAAGCACGTTGAGTGATCGGCATAATGATGTTTTGAAGTGCTTCAGTTTTCGCTTTGATTGCATCTACATCGTTTTCTTTAGTCGCTGCTTCGAGCTCAGCTACAGCAGCATCGATTGCAGATTTCTCATCAGCAGTTACCTGTTCACCAAGATCTTTTACTGCTTTTTGAGCAGAAGAAACAAGTGCATCAGCTTCGTTACGTGCTTTCGCTAATTCTTCAAATTTACGATCTTCTTCAGCATTCGCTTCGGCATCTTTGATCATCGCTTCAATTTCAGCATCGCTCAAACCAGAGTTAGCTTTAATTTGAATTGATTGCTCTTTACCTGTGCTCTTATCTTTTGCAGATACTTTCAAGATACCATCAGCGTTGATGTCAAATGATACTTCAATTTGTGGTACACCACGTGGAGCAGGTGGAATATCGCCCAATTGGAAGTTACCCAACAATTTGTTTTGTTGAGCCATTTTACGTTCACCTTGGTAAACTGAAATGTCTACAGCTGGTTGGTTGTCTGCAGCAGTTGAGAACACTTGAGATTTCTTCGCAGGAATCGTCGTGTTTTTCTCAATGATCGCTGTTAACACGCCACCCATTGTTTCAATACCAAGTGTAAGCGGAGTTACGTCAAGAAGAAGTACGTCAGTTTTATCACCTGAAAGTACTGCACCTTGAATCGCAGCACCCATCGCTACAGCTTCATCTGGGTTCACGTCTTTACGTGGCTCACGGCCGAAGAACTCTTGTACTTTTTGTTGTACAAGTGGCATACGAGACTGACCACCCACCAAGATTACGTCAGAGATGTCAGAGGTTGAAAGACCTGCATCTTTAAGTGCAATCTTACATGGTTCAATTGTACGAGCAACCAATTCAGCAACTAAACCTTCAAGTTTAGAGCGAGTCACGTTGATCACTAAGTGTTTAGGACCAGTCGCATCTGCTGTGATGTATGGAAGGTTGATTTCTGTTGCATTCGAAGAAGAAAGCTCGATTTTTGCTTTTTCAGCAGCTTCTTTTAAACGTTGAAGTGCAAGCGGATCTTGTTTCAAGTTTACGCTTTGTTCTTTCTTGAACTCTTCAACCAAGTATTCAATTAATGCATTATCGAAGTCTTCACCACCAAGGAATGTATCACCGTTTGTAGACAACACTTCGATTTGTTGGTCGCCATCAAGGTCAGCGATTTCAATGATTGATACGTCGAAAGTACCACCACCTAAGTCGTAAACCGCAACTTTACGGTCGCCTTCTTTTTTGTCCATACCGAACGCAAGTGCAGCAGCTGTTGGTTCGTTGATGATACGTTTAACATCTAAACCAGCAATTTTACCTGCATCTTTAGTCGCTTGACGTTGAGCATCGTTAAAGTACGCAGGAACAGTAATTACCGCTTCAGTTACTGTTTCACCAAGGTAGTCTTCAGCTGTTTTTTTCATCTTTTTCAAGATTTCAGCAGAGATTTGTTGTGGTGCAAGTTTCTTGTCGTTTACATCAACCCAAGCATCGCCATTGTCAGCTTTGATGATTTTGTAAGGTACAAGGCCGATATCTTTTTGCACAGCTTGGTCTTGGTACTTACGACCGATCAAACGTTTGATTGCAAATAATGTGTTTTTAGGGTTAGTCACTGCTTGACGCTTAGCAGATTGACCGACAAGGATCTCGCCATCTTTATACGCAATAATAGATGGGGTTGTACGAGCGCCTTCAGCGTTGTCGATTACTTTTACTTTGTCGCCTTCAAGTACTGCTACGCAAGAGTTTGTAGTACCTAAGTCAATACCAATGATTTTCGCCATTTGGATGTTTCCTCTAAAATTCTTTTACGATGTTTTCGCTTGTTATCCGATATGAGAGCCAATCAAAAATTTTCAAGTAATATTGGTTAAAATTTTTAATTCGTCTCAGAAAATTTGTCTTTATGCACCAACCATAACCATAGCAGGGCGTAATAGGCGACCGTTTAAACTATAGCCTTTTTGCAATACTGTCCCAATTTCATTCGATTTGGCATTTGGATCGATGCCCACAGCCTGATGAAGATCTGCATTGAAACCATTTGCAGTATCCACAGCAACCACACCAAATTTTTCTAAAGTGCTGAGCAATGATTTCAGTGTAAGTTCTACACCTTCAGATAAACCTGATTTTTCATCACCTGCCGCAGCAATCGCGCGTTCAAGGTTATCAACTGACTCAAGCAATTGTTTTGCAAATTTTTCCAGCACAGTATCTTTATGCTTTTCAGATTCGCGTTGAATGCGCTCTACACTTTTTTGCGCTTCATATATGGCATTTGCAGTACGTGCTTTTTCAAGTTTTAAGCTTTCTTCTAAATTGGTGATTTGTGCTTGTAAATCTTCAACTGAAACTTCAGCTTGCTCGTTTTCAGCTTGAGTTTGCTGTTCTGCTTGCTCTTGTTGAAGATCTTGAGCGTCTTGGTTTTGCTCAGTCGCCATTGATTTACTCCGTTTAAATGGGTTCTTAAACATGTTCAGTCCTTATAGCTGTGCGTTCAAACGACATCGATGCGTAACTGCCATGCGTTTTGAATTCATGATTAATAAAAGAAATCGGGGCAGGGGATAAAAATTCAAGCGAAGTCAGCGATTAAATGCAATTTTTTATTCAAATAAATGGTTTTTCAGCCAAATATCGACTGCAAAATTAAATTCTATGAAAATATAAATTATTGATTTGAATGTATAATCATATTTTGATCGGATTTATAGATTTTCATCATAAATTTTAACGGTTTCTCTTTGTGCCTGAAAATTTGCATAATTTATCTATCGGAAGTGACCATATCCACTGGAGAGAGGGATATGGTGACTACCTCTAGATTTTAGAAAAACTTTTCCATGCTGATTTCCCAAGAATCAGCATTTTTTTTGCCTCAAAAAATAGTGGTTAATATTTATACATAAAAACTCTTAGTATCAGTTTTATTAAATATTTCACAAAAAATGATCAGCACAGTATTCTTTGTTACAGATTCTATCGCTGTAGTTTCTTAATTTATTTCAAATGTGTTTTTCATGGCCTGCTTCTCTCATAAGCAGGCTTTTTTTTGCATGAAATTTATAAAAACAGCCACTTAAGTAACTGAGTTGCAAGTTTTGTTGAACTTTGTTGTATTCAAAAGCTGTGATCACGCTTTATTCAAAATCATTTATATTTATTTTTTTAATAAAAAACAAAGCACTTGAGTTAAATAAATGATGTAAAGCCTTAAAATGAAAGAAAACCGCCTAATTAATAAAACATTTCATAAGCTGTACCGTGCCTCGTACAAAGTACAACTCAGAAGGTGGGAACTTCACAGAATTATTTTCCATTATGACTCGGGCAAAGTTGAGCTTTGCTTTTAATGATTCAATGAAGGAAATAATGAAGATGAAAAAAATTGGTTTATTCGCTGTCGCAGTTTTAGGTTTTGGTTTAGCTGCGGTGGGTTGTACTTCTCAAGAAACTGTAGAATCTCCGGAAACTGCACAAGTAACGTCTGCAACTGAAGCATCTGTAACGACAGAGCAATCGGGTGCTGTGGTTCAAGCAGATCCATCAGCTCAAGGTGCTGAAGTTCAATCTGCGCCTGCACCGCAACCTACAGTTCAGCAATAAGATTGTTTAATGCTCTCTGACCTGTAACAACAGGCAGTCAAGAATAGACAGAAGATAGGATGCCTCTTCTGTCTATTTTTTTTCTATTGCTTTTTTTTACCTTTTCTATTTTTAGTGAACGAAAAAAAAGCCCATCATGTAGATGAGCTTTTTACTTTTAACCGATCTGCAAAAACAACAATTAACGGCGATTTTCCCACGCGCGACGACGTTCTTCAGCCGCTTTACGTTGTTGATCTGATGCCTTTCTTAAATCTTGAATATTTTTTTTGCGCTCTTGCTCAATTTGTTTTCTACGATCTTGACTGGCTTTACGGCGCTGTTCTTCTAAACGCTGACGCTCTTTGCTGACTTTTTGACGATCTTGTTCAGCACGTTTACGACGTTCAGCTTCAGAGTATTTACGCTGTTGTTCTAGACGTTGACGTTCGAGTTCGTTTTTACGACGATCCCACTCTTGTTGATTTTTACGATTCTGTTCCCAGTTACGCTGGTCAAGTTGCTGCTTTCTACGTTCGAGCTCTAAACGATTACGTTGTTGTTGCTGACGTTCCCATGTACGGCGGTCTTGTTCATAACGGCTGTCGTAACGGCGATCATAACGATTGTCATAGCGTCGATCATTATGATCATAACGGCGGTCATAACGTTGATCATAACGTCCATCGTAGT
The DNA here is from genome assembly GCF_002018395.1 of Acinetobacter sp. ANC 5600. Taxonomy (NCBI): domain Bacteria; kingdom Pseudomonadati; phylum Pseudomonadota; class Gammaproteobacteria; order Moraxellales; family Moraxellaceae; genus Acinetobacter; species Acinetobacter sp. ANC 5600. Next base: position 3,257 of record NZ_MVKW01000012.1, on the reverse strand, counting down.
AACCATCTTCAGGGAATGCTACGCAGCCTACAGCCAAAAAAGCAGTCGCAAAAGACAGAAGGATGATCTTTTTAGCCATGGTGAGTATCCTTTATCGAGAATGGGTTAGCATAATCAACCCATAAAACTTGGGTAAATTGTCAATGACAACTCTATAAAAGAAGATTAGCTTAACTAGGTTTGTACTATGTATGTCGATGTTGAGACTTATATGTGAATATGGTCACATTTGACCTAGATCATGTAGAAAGTATGAAGAGCATAATTCGAAGGATAGAGCATGTTTGCATTGAATGAATCACTTAAAAATATGAAAGATAAAGGCCAAGGTACGGCTGCTCGGTTACTTGATCGTCTTCCTAACTTTGCCAAAGAAAGCCTCGCAAAACGTCTCGATTATCCGTTTATTTTTCCAGAATTAGATCCGCTGGTGAAATGCATGATGGCGGCTCAACTCAAGCAAGGTAAGTCAGGCTTTGTGACCGAAGACTATGTGAAGTCTCGTAAATTATTTGATTTACAGATGGAGTCGATCAAGACCAAGCCGACCTTTGTGAAACAAGTGCAAGATATACGTCTACCTTTACAAAGTGCTACGCTGTTTGCGCGTCATTATCATCCTGCTCCAAATAAAAAATTACCGATGATCGTCTTCTATCACGGTGGTGGTTTTGTGGTGGGTGGTCTAGACACGCATGATGAAGTTTGTCGTTTATTGGCCGTGCATGCCAAAGCACAAGTTTTAAGTATTGATTATCCACTCACGCCAGAGGCCAGCCCAGCTCAATTAATGCAAAGTTGTGAAGATGCCTTGGCTTGGACTTATCAAAATAGTCGTCAGTTTAAAATTCTAAAAAATCGAATTGCGGTGGCAGGGGATAGTGCAGGCGGCAATATTGCTACCGCAGTTGCGCAGCGCAGTGCTCAGAAAGTTTTTGCCCCGCAAGCTCAGCTATTAATTTATCCTGTGGTGGATTTCAAAAGTCGCCACCCATCTTTCTATGCTTATAAAGATGGTTTGGTTCTGACTGAAAAAGATATTGATGTCGTAACGGCTTTATATGCAGAACAACATGCAGTGGCCTTAGATGATCCATTAATTTCACCAACCTATGGAAAATTGGCAGGTATCGCACCCGCGTATATCGTGACAGCAGGGCATGACGTTTTACATGACGAAGGTGAAATTTATTCGCATAAACTCCGTCAGCAAGGGGTGAAAGTGTTTTATCAAGAATATACCGATCAAACCCATGGTTTTATCAATTTAACCCCGGTTTCGCACCGAGCTAAAAAATACGTGATCGAGATCAGTACGAAGTTCCGTAAATTTTGGGATAAACGTAGCTAATCATTCCTTTATATAAAGTAAACCCAGTGTTTCACGTGAAACACTGGGTTTTTATTTATTGGGTTATTTATCTTGGATTTTTGCAGCAGGAAAAACGAGGCTAAATTCTGGGACATAAAAGCTTTGCAATAATCGTGCTTCAGAAAAATTTGGAAAAATGTCCTGTGTGTTGTGCCATTCTACCTGTTTCAGTTTAGATAGCCGTCCGCGAAACTTTGGTGAAAATTGATAGCGCTTACCTTCCCACGCTTGTCTGATTTGCAACATCGCTGCAGGGATATGATGACTATTAATATAGAAAGAACGCTGTGAACGTGATTTTTTTAAACGGATCTGCATCTTTTGTTGTTCAACTTCTATAGTACAGACCACTTCATTGTCATGTTGTTGCCATTCAAACTTTGCCAACTCTTTAGGAATACCCCAGAGTTTTTGGCCATGAATGACAGAGATATCTGTCGAAACATAAATCTTAGGTATCGAACTTAACCTTTTCTTACTCCATAAAGGGTGATCTAAAATCAGCAATTCGTCATAAGGACCCACAGGCGAATCATGGTATCGGACCAATAACACCTGAACCACACGACCCAAAGCTGATGTTGCTAAACGGAACATTTGCGCTTGTTGGATAAAGCTCGGAGAGAGCCAATAATTTAAAATAAAAGCATCGCCACGCAGTTGCCAAGGCGGTAAATGTGTCAATGGAGTGTCCGACGGTATTATTTGCGTCATCATTGTTCTCGTTTTAATAATGGCAGAATAATTACTTTTTAATCATCAAAGACTAATATACAGTCAATAACAAGTACGAGATCAATCAGAAGAGTTAGCAAATGTTAAAACAGATTTTATTTACAGCAGCACTTGGCTGTGTGAGCTTAAGCAGTTTTGCTGCCAATACTATTGTCGAAATGAAAACCTCTCAAGGCAATATTGAAATTGAACTATTCAATGACAAGGCACCTATCTCAGCAAAAAACTTTGAAAGCTATGCAAAAGAAAAATTTTATAACGGTACAATCTTTCATCGCGTGATTCCTGGATTTATGGTTCAGGGTGGGGGCATGGATGTCAAAATGCAGGAGAAGCCAACAAAAGCGGCGATTAAGAATGAATCAAGTAATGGCTTGAGCAATAAACGCGGCACATTGGCAATGGCACGGATGAATCATCCTGATTCAGCAAGTAGTCAGTTCTTTATTAATGTTGCAGACAATGACTTTCTCAATAAAAGTGCAATGAATGCGGGATATGCTGTTTTTGGTAAGGTCACTAAAGGTATGGACATCGTCGATAAAATCGTAAAAGTTCAAACTGCGAACTATGGAATGCATCAGAATGTCCCTGTAAACCCAGTAGTTATACAGAGTGTGGTGATTAAAGCAGCACCTGTAAAAAACTAAGCGCACAAAATAGGAAAAATATTTTACATGATATTTGTAATAAATATCATGTATTTATGAGTGTAAAGTGTGTTTTTTGAATCATAATGGTGCATAAAAATAAAACACTCGTGTTCTTTGTGAGTGAAAAGCACTTGCGCGTGTAAGAAATTGCCCTATAATGAGCACCATACCGACGAGATAGACGGAAACGAACGAAACGCGAAGCGTTGAGTTGTTAAGTTTATCGAAGTCCAGCTTCTAGCATTGACGAGATGTTAGAAAGATCATTAAGAGATTATGAAGAACAACTTGTGTGGATTTTTACTGATTGATTGATCGAAATTATTTTCATTGATTGATGGTAGAAATTACTCGAAGTTTATTTGAGCAAATTTTTGTCAGTAATTGATGAGCCAAGATTGGTACACTATATGTACTATTGATTTTAAACTGAAGAGTTTGATCATGGCTCAGATTGAACGCTGGCGGCAGGCTTAACACATGCAAGTCGAGCGGGA
>NZ_MVKW01000011.1:0-83665 GCF_002018395.1 Acinetobacter sp. ANC 5600 | reverse complement strand
TCAGCAGTCAAAAATCCTTAATTGCCCATGCACAAAGCAAGATCAGTCTATTTGCAGCACAAGAAGGATTACGTGCGTATGCAGGCAAAGGCAAAGTTGAAATCCAAGCCCAAGGAGATGGGGCGGATTTGATTGCACGAAAGGGTATTCAAATTATTTCCACGGAAGATACAGTCGAAATTAAAGCCAGTAAGAAAATAGTACTGACAGCTGGTGGTAGTCAAATTGAGATTAGCAGTGCAGGGGTATTGCCAACTACTGCTGGAAAATTTGAGGTGAAGGCCGGGCAACATTTATTTTTAAATGGCTCGAAAGTCAATATAAGTCTTCCTTTTTTTCCTCAAAGTGTATGTTGGGAATGCTTGGCAAGAAGAGCGAGTCAACGAGGTGCATTTGTGAATAAAGGGGATGGTCAATAGATGTCGAAAATAATAAAAAATGATTTAAGTCGTTTCTTTGAGCAATTCCCTAGAGAAAACTATTTTATATATGGGGTGATTGATGCTGCACAAGATAGTAGCTTTTTAAAACGTAAGGACATTTTGCAATCACGTAATATATTGGTTGAGGCAGCCGGTGATAAAGCATCGGAGTTATCACCACATTTAATTCAATTGAGTCATAATATAAATAGTTCTGAGTGGGAATATATTAATCATCGGATTGTTGGTACATCACGAATGACTTTAATTGTCACAAGGCTAACTTTCGATGACTTATATGCGCACTTAAGACAATTTATAGATGTTAAGTTTGAGGGGGGACTTGAAATGTATTTGGCATTTTGGGATCCTGCGATACTTGGTACATTAGTAGGGCAAAAAACTGATAAAACTTTATATGTACAACAACAAGTATTATTGGAAGAACAAAAGAAGATTCTTTTAAAGCCAATTTATAGTTGGTGGTATTGGGATCGTATAGGTCAACTACATACAATTATTGGTTATAATAATTGTGAATTACAAATATTTTATGACTGGCGCCAGCCCTTTGAATTTACAATTGAACAAGAAGAACTAATGGTCGAAGCTACTTTTCCTGATCATCTAATTTATTATTTAAAATTAAATAATCCTTTTTTGATAAAGTCATTCAATAATTGGGACTTGTATTTATATGTTATTGAAATGCTTAAAAAGGCTAGAGAATATTCGCTAAATGGCACTAGAGATATTTTAAATTTTATATGTTTGACATTGATTTATAAAGATAAGTTTGAAAGTGATATGTTTTTGCAAAGTGTTCTTTTAAAAGTAAAAAATAAAATCATCAATATGGATCAGGCAATGGAAGAAGCTGAAGATTTGATGCAACTGAGCTAGTGCATTTATAGTGATTTAAATACTATGAATAGTAATAAATTACTAATTTAAAAATTGTATATTTAAAATTAAGGGTAAGTTAATGAATGTTTTAAAAAAAATTGTAATGCTGCCGATTACTATAATGATGGGTCTAGTTGGGTGTAGTACAGGATCCACAAAAACATATGTTTTGACTACAACATCTTATGGTTATGATGCTAATTATATCCCCTATATCGTTGAATTAAATCAAGAAGAATTAGGCGGTGGGTTTGGTAGTGGAACGAAAAGGTCAGCAGTTTTAACTGGGTCACAATTTGTTAAATGGGGTGAAACAAATAGTTCCCGCAAACATACAGCAATCAATGTTCCTATATTAACTTCTGAAGAAATAAAAGGTAAAAAATACTTAGCAGTACATTTATATCCAGATGATAGTGTAGAGATTACCTTATCAAATGAATTGCCTCGTGCTACTAAAAAAGGTTTAGAGTGGAGAGCAAAAATAATTGATGAATTGAATGCAAAAGAAAAAAAATAAGAGAAGACTATGTTTAATGAATTACAGAAAATAAAGAATAGTAATCAAGATGTTTCTAATCAGGGTCCTAATGCTAAACAGGATTGTTCTGATGTAGTTAATATTTCAGTTTTTTTTGATGGAACTGGAAATAATTTAGAGAATGATGAAAAAATTGCCAAGTTAGCTAATCCTGCAAAACTATGGCGTAATGCTATTTCTTATAGTAACTTTGAAATGCGTTCTCTAAAAACGCCTATACAGTTAAGTCATCCAATTTACATTTCAGGTGTTGGAACTCCATTTAATGGAGAGATTAATAATTGGATTGACAAACAAATAGCAAATTCTCAAGATACATTTCCTACTGGTGGCGCTACTGGAGTTGGCGGATCTAGGCGCTTAGAATATGGTGAAGACCAGATTAGTGAAACGTTAACCAACGTTTTAAAACTTAAAATTGAACAAGTTGAAGCGATTCTTAAGCCACAAGTTGAGGAACGTAAAATTGAAGCTGAAGCAAAAATCGAAGCTAATTTAAACCAGCATCGATTAATTAAAAAAATCAATCTATCAATTTTTGGTTTTTCCCGCGGTGCTGCATTGGCACGAGTGTTCTCTAATGAAATGATTTGGAATAACGAAAGTAAAGATTTAAGTTTAAACTACAGTCTAGCAGGACAATCTGAAAAAATACCTTTGGATATTCAATTTCTTGGATTGTTTGATACTGTAGCTTCATTTGGTTTACCAGCTACGAATATGCCGAATAAGTTGAGCTTTAGAGGGCGGGATATGGTAGTTGATCCTAGGGTTAAAAATTGCTTGCATTTGGTTGCTGGTAATGAATTAAGATTTTCTTTTCCTGTTGATTTAATACGTAAAGATGGCAAATTAGCCAATCCAAAAACGTGGAAAGAAATAGTTTATCCTGGTATGCACTCAGATGTTGGAGGAGGTTATCAGCCAAATTCACAAAATGTAGATAATAATTTCGCAAGAATACCTTTAAAACATATGATGGATGCTGCAGTATCAGCGAATGTAAAAATTTTTGACTATTTAAAATTAGAAAGCGAACATAAAGAACTATTTGAAAAAGAATTCAAGATTAATGAAGAAACACAACAATTATTTAATTCAGTTAAAAAAGAAGTAGGTGCTTCTACTGGTGTTACAGAACATGATATCCAAAATTACATGAAATTATATTATGGTTCTTATGGAACGTTACACCGAAGAAGACAAAAACATTTAATTAATGGTGATATTGAGCAAGCAAATGCTTCGCGTTCAGTTAGCCAAATTTCTAGGGAGGAGGATGGTTTTGAGTTTCCAACCGGACCTGCTGATATGGCAACTGAAGTTGAACGTATTAAGTGGACAAAGAACTATACTACATTTAATCAGTCAAATATTACGGGTGTAAAACACCTTTTTAGAATTTTTTATCCTGCATTTAAACTGTATGAAATGCTTGTGCATATTGATGAGTGGGAGTTGGAAAGTTGGGAAAAAGACGTCTCTCAAGAAGCTGTAGATTTTTATTCAAATTATATACATGACTCTAAATATGGGTTTGTGGCAAATGTAGAGCCGTTTAGTTATTTTAGACAGAGAACTGTATATGAGTCTAATCGTAGTTGGAAAGGACGTAGAACTGATAAAAAACTTGGACCTATATATGAACAGATACAAAATGAACCTGAAGAGAAACCCTTAGAAAGCGATTCTATATGCCAAATTTAAAATACCAAGTGGGATGAATTAGCAGTAATAAAAAACGAGGCAAAAGCCTCGTTTTATCTGATTCAAACTAATTATTTTTCAACGAATGCACGTTCAATCACGTAGTCGCCTAGAACGCCCATCTTAGGAGATTCTTTCAGGCCGTGCTGGTCAAGTAGTGCAGCAACGTCGTCTAGGAATGCAGGTGAACCGCAAAGCATTGCGCGGTCAGTTTCAGGGTTGAAACGAGGAAGACCAATTTTTTCGAAAAGTTGACCAGATTCAATGGCAGTAGTTACACGGCCTTGAGTATGGAATTCTTCACGAGTTACCGTAGGGTAGTAAACCAATTTTTCTTTCGCGCCTAATTCACCAAAGAATTCGTGGTTAGGAATTTCATCTAAGATTAAATCTTGATAAGCCAATTCCGAAATGAAACGAGTACCATGTACAACGATGATTTTTTCAAAACGTTCGTAAGTTTCAGGGTCACGAATCACTGAAAGGAACGGTGCAAGACCTGTACCTGAAGAAAGTAGGTATAAGTTTTTACCAGGGTTTAAGTCATCTAGAACTAAAGTACCTGTAGGTTTTTTAGACACTAAAATTTCATCGCCAACTTTTACTTTTTGTAAAATAGACGTTAAAGGACCATCTGGAACTTTAATAGAGAAAAACTCTAATTCTTCTTCATAGTTTGCGCTTGCAATAGAATAAGCGCGCATTAAAGGCTTACCATTTACTTCAAGGCCGATCATCACAAATTGACCGTTTTTAAAACGTAACGCAGTATCGCGAGTGGTTTTAAAAGAGAATAAAGTGTCATTCCAATGGTGGACGTGAGTAATCTTTTCGACGTTAAAAGCAGCCATTAAAGGTCTCAATAAAATTATCAAATTAGAACAGCTTACTATTCTAATCTAAAATCATTCTCGATAAACTGAATATATTTAATTGAACTTATCAGAAAAAGTGATTATGTCTGAGCTTAAAATGCCAATTATCGGGTATATGAAATCTCCCTACCGAGAAAAGTTTGGTATTCCACGTCAGCCGAATTTGGTGCAAGTCGAATCTTATATTGAAATGGTGGAACCTTATAACGATTTATTGGCTTTTGAAGGGATTGAAGATTTTAGTCATCTTTGGCTAATTTGGCAGTTTCATGAAAATAAAAATGCAGATTCGACAAAATTTCGTCCGCAAGTTCGTCCTCCGCGTTTAGGTGGTAATCAAAAAATCGGGGTATTTGCAACACGAAGTATGTACCGGCCGTCACCTATGGGCTTGTCGGTTGTGCAGCTCAAAGGCGTGAAAAAAGTCGGAAAATCGGTACGAGTCTATGTGGTCGGCAGTGATTTGTTAGATGGCACGCCAATTTTAGATATCAAACCATATATTCAATATTCTGATGCAGTGATGGATGCGCAAAGTGGTTATGCGCAGGATGAGCCAGAAAGAAAATCTGTGATTTGGTCAGAGCACGCTGAGCAACAAAAACAGGTATTTTTGAATAATGGCAATTTAACCGATCAATTAAAAGCAGAACTGGAACAAGTATTGAGTTTAGATCCACGTCCTGCTTATCAGCATGATGATGAACGTGTGTATGGCATGTTATTTGGTGGATTGAATGTAAAATTTCAGGTCTGTGATCTACAAATTCTGATTATTGATATATCTTAATAAAAAAGGAGCTTTTAGCTCCTTTTTTATTAAATGTGTAAATTATTTATTTGCTGCAAAACTTTGTTTGATTGCGTTAAGAGCAACATCGTTATACATGCTGCAAGAGTTCTCAGCTAATTGTTTAAACTCTAAAAATTGAGTTTTTTGAGTAGGATTAGTTGAAGTATTTATCCAATTATCAATAACCTTAATTAAATCCTGCATATTGTATTCCACTCCTTTAGGAGATAGGTAAGCGTCATAAAAACGATTTTTATATTGAGCTACGCCATATTCACTCTCATCATCAGCTACGGTATAGGCTACAGTATCTTTCATGATGTATTTTTTCGCAGTAATATCTGTACTAAGATCAGCCCACCAGTCAGCTAAAAAACTTTGACTATCACTATCTGAGGAATCTGTTAAATCTAAATACTGTTCACTATTTGATACTTTATTTAATTGTAAACAGCGAGAACCAGCGGGAAACTTAATATTTGAAATAGCTGTTAAGTATTTGAGAGCATCGTTAGAAATATAGTTGCTTGAATCAGTAATATTATTTTTTATGATCCAATAATTATAGGCATCAACTTGAGATGCTAGGATTTCACCTTCAAGATTGAAGGACTTCATTGTTGTCGTAATTTTTAGACCTGATGAATTAATAGAGGAATGAGGACTTAGCGTCCACACATTATTTGCAATGGATATATTGCCATTCAGATAGCCATACGAACTGTGTAGAGATCCTTCATCATACAAGCCATTCGCTGTGACCATAAATGAATCGCTACTTTCTGAAGTATATAGTTTACCATTATCGATAGTTGCAGTATCACTTTCGTATGACAGCACATCACTTTCACTGTCGAGTTCAAAAGTTGACCACTGTTGGAAAGCAGCATTTGGTATCGTTGGATTTTCGCTGGAGTCATTATTAGAGGTTGAGTTTCCACCGCCACCGCCGCAGGCAGTTAAGCTAAGAATAGTCATCGTATAAATTGCTAATATTTTTATTTTCATCATAAATCTTCTTATATCGTAATTATAAAGCCCTGATAGGCAACTTTATTATAGCTTAAATTTATGAATGTTTTCATTAATAACAAAAATAGTATGCTTTCAGAAAACCTATGTGCAAAACACAAATGACACAAGCGTGCCTTTAGAATTTTTTGCTATAGTAGTTTTATGTTTGGGGAACATAGAACAATGACTTTTAATTTTGAAATTGACACTTCTTGGTGTTTAGACCAATTACAAAAAGATGGACGTATTACTGAACGGGACAAAATGCTGATTCAAACCACGCACCGTCAGCGTGAGCAGTTGAAATGGCATCCTTTACAATGGATTGCCAATTTTAATTTAGTCGATCAGAGTCATCCGCAGTCTACCTTAACACTTAATAGACTCTGTCAATGGTTGGCAGAAAAGTCAGGTGTACCGTTTTATATTATCGATCCTTTAAAAGCTGATGTGCCTGCACTGACAGCCATTATGTCGCAGGAATTTGCAGTACGAAATCGCATTTTAGCGGTGGAATTACAAAATGAGCATGTGTTGATTGCAACGGATCAACCTTATAAAAATGAATGGATTGCCAATTTAGAAAGAACGGTATTACCACGCAAGATTCAGCGTGTATTACTCAGTCCAGATCAACTACAGCGATATTTGGTTGAATATTACCAAGTGAGTCGTGCGGTCAGTAATTCGCAAAAATCATCGAGTTATGACCGTGAAAATAAAGGCGTTGAAGCGCTATTACAATTAGGTGATACACAAAATCCAGATGCCAATGATCAGCATATTGTGAAGCTTGTGGATTGGGTCTTACAGTTTGCCTTCGAACAAGGTGCAAGTGATATACACCTCGAGCCGCGTAAAGATACAGGAAAGGTGCGTTTTCGTATCGATGGCGTATTGCATACCATCTACAACATGCCCGCAAATACCCTGACAGCCGTGGTCTCGCGAATTAAGATCTTAGGTCGGATGAATGTGGCTGAAAAACGTAAACCGCAAGATGGACGTTTAAAAACCCGTACACCCAAAGGCCAAGAAACAGAGCTGCGTTTATCGACGTTGCCAACGGCCTTTGGTGAAAAGTTAGTCATGCGTATTTTTGACCCTGAAGTCTTGGTACGTAGTTTCCAACAGCTCGGTTTTGAAGGGCGTCTGTTAGATGATTGGAAGGCCTTAACCAGTCATAGTCACGGTATTATTTTAGTGACTGGTCCGACGGGTTCGGGTAAAACCACCACGTTATATTCATCGCTCAAACAATTGGCAACCGAAGAAGTGAATGTCTGTACCATTGAAGACCCGATTGAGATGTTAGAGCCAAGTTTTAACCAAATGCAGGTGAATACAGGGATTGATCTAGGCTTTGCCGATGGTGTACGGGCTTTAATGCGTCAAGACCCTGACATTATCATGGTCGGGGAGATCCGAGATCATGATACGGCAAATATGGCGATCCAAGCTGCATTAACAGGTCATTTGGTGCTTTCAACTTTACATACCAATGATGCACCATCGAGTTTGACGCGATTACATGATCTGGGGATTCAGCCTTTTTTAACGGCAGCGACCATTTTAGGGGTTTTGGCACAACGTTTGGTTCGTCAACTCTGTCCACACTGCAAGCGTGAGACTTTTATCAATGAACAAGAGTGGAAACATTTGACCTTTGAATATGCGATACAAATGCCTGATTTTGTCTACGAGGCGGTGGGCTGTGATGAATGTCGTCAAACGGGGTATAAAGGCCGTGTGGGGATTTATGAATTTATGCCGCTCAGTATTGAAACCAAGCAATTGATTGGTGCCAATGCAGATTTAACCCAATTACGTACACAGGCACGTAAAGAGCATGTCGAACCATTACGAATTGCAGGTGCACGTAAAGTACTTGCAGGGGTGACGACTTTAGAGGAAGTCCTGCGTGTCGTACCGCTCAACTAATGGTTTGATCAAATAAATAAAAACGTCTTTGCAGCTTAAGATTCGACTCATCTTGCTTTGTTTAAATAGTGCTATCGAAATAGACAAAGTAAGAGAGACCGAAGATGAAAACATTCACTCAATTGGTATGTGTTTTAGCATTTGCAGGTGTGGCATCGGTTGCAGTCGCGAATACAGCAGTTAATCAAACAGCTGTTGCACCGATGAAAACCACATCAGTGAAACATGCCTTAGACTTAAAAGATGATAGTAAAGTTCAATTGAAAGGTTATGTTGTCAAATCGATGGGCGATGAAAAATATCAGTTCCGCGATAGCACAGGCAGCATTACGGTGGATATTGATGATGAACTTTGGCAAGGCAAAGCGATTTCAGCTAAAACACCCGTAACGCTCATTGGAGAAATCGACATTGATTACAAACCGACGAAACGCGTTGAAGTTGATGTCGATCAAGTAAAATTTTAATTTAGCCTGTCATTCAATACAGTGCTGCACTATAAAAAACCACGGCTTGCTGTGGTTTTTTTATGATTTGAGTAGATATGAGCAAAAGTTCGATACACTGAAGTCGGAACCATAGAAATAGGGTAGGTAAGATGCGAATTTTATTGGCAGAAGATGATGCATCCCAAGCCGACAGTATAAAAACATGGCTTGAAATGGATGGCTACAGTGTTGATTGGGTTGATCGCGGCGATCACGCTATTTTAGCTTTAGAACAACATCAATATGATTGCATACTTTTAGATCGTGGCTTACCAAAAGTAACTGGTGATGAAATTTTAACACGTATCGTACAGTTGCATCCGCTCACACCAGTTTTATTTATTACTGCTCGGGACAGTATTGCAGATCGTGTTGAAGGTTTAGATCTGGGTGCTCATGATTATTTGGTAAAACCCTTTAGCTTGGAAGAGTTGTCAGCAAGGGTGCGTGCCCAATTACGCTTGCATCATCAGCAGCGTGATAATTGTTTGACTTTTGGTGATTTAAGTTTGGATGTACAAGCCAAAATGCTGCGTAAAAATGCGGAACTAATTACGCTGACATCGCGTGAATATCAAATCTTGCATAAGATGATGTTGAATCCTGAGCATATTATGACACGTAGCCAACTCGAAGAATCACTCTATGCATGGGGCGATGAAGTTGAAAGTAATGCGATCGAAGTTTTTATTTACCAATTGCGTAAGAAGATTGGCAGTGATTACATTAAAACCTTAAGGGGGTTGGGTTATCGCATGAATCTTCCGCAACAAAGCTAAGTCTATGAGTGATAAAAAAAGCATTTCCTTACAGTCGCAACTGATTAAAACCTCACTGCTCAGTGCAATTTGGGCGGGAGCAATCTCCCTGTGTCTGATGTTGGGATTTGGGCTGTATCACATCATGAATGTGCATGATGCCCTGATGGACGAAGTGGCTGACATGCTCACTGCTACTGATCTCACGCTGAAGCAAGACGAACAAATAGATGAACTGAGTGAAGAGTTTGATATGCAATATCAACTCATGCAAGGGCAGCAAGTCTTAACCACGTCGGAACAACACACAGCATTTGAACATCAGCTCAATTTAAAACATGGGCTGCATTATCAATGGAGAGAAGGCGCGTTATGGCGTAGCTATGCACTTCAGGACGATGGATTAACCGTACAAATCATTCAACCGATGAAAACACGGCTCAGAGAAACGCTGCAAAGCGTACTAGGCTATGCAGGGATTCTGTTGATTGTCTGGTTGATCCAATGGCTATTACTACATATTTTGATTAAACGTCAATTGAAAGTTCTAAAGCTCTTTTCAAAACAAATCGCTGAAAAAAATGTAGATGACTTACAAGCCATCGTCTTACCTGAACCTGTATTACAGGAACTAGAACCGATCCAAACACAGCTGAATTTTTTATTAAACCGATTAGATCAAGCCTTAGAGGCGGAACAACGCTTTACCTCCGATGCCTCACATGAATTACGCTCACCGCTGTCTGCGATTCAAATGCGACTTCAGGTATTAAAACGAAAATATCCCGACATTCAGGAGGATTTATTGAGCATACAGCACGATGTTAATCGAGGAACGCGCGTGCTGGAAAATCTACTGATTTTGGCGCGGCTCGACCCGACGCAATCAGAGCAATTGGATAAAAAACAGAACGACTTAGAACAGCTGAGTTTACAAGTCATTGATGCTTTACAGCCGTTTATTGAAGAAAAACAGATCGAATTGAAGCTACAGACCCAGTCTGTACAGTTTGCTATGAACGCAGAGTTGATGTTTAGCTGCCTACGCAATTTAGTCGATAACGCTATTCGCTATAGTCCTACGCAAGGACAGGTCAAGATTGATTTAACGGTAACAGCACAGCAGGCGGTTTGGACGATTGAAAATCAAGGTGCGGGACTGACAGTCGCAGAATTGCAACGCATTGGCGAGCGATTTTACCGTGTATTGGGAACGAAGACGCAAGGTTCAGGTTTAGGTATTTCAATTGCCCAAAAAATTGTACAGTTACATCAAGGTCAATTAAGTGTGAAAGCCTCTGAACTGGGCGGCTTAAAGGTACAACTTATTTTTCCAATCCGCTAAACACATGATTTGCCCTATGGAATTTGAGCGAAAGAGTATTATGAGAGGAAGATGAGTGTTGCGTTTTAAATTAAGTTTGAGTACCTATAAAGCTTAATTTGACTAAGTACAAAACTTAAAAAGCAGTAAGCGAATGGCTTACTGCTTGTGTCCACGATTATTTTTATTGCGCTGATAATTATTATTTTTATCAGAAATTATTTGGTCAAAATAAGGCGATTATTTCGTGTTAAACGTAGTCGATATTCTTCACCTGCATGCATAATGCGAATTTCACGTCCTAAAGCAAAAAGGTTGTTTGAATGTAGCATTGGCAGTGAGTGGTGTGCTTCATTGCTACGAGTAAAAAGGCTAAATGGTGCGTTCATTCCGTCGACTCCGTGGTGTATTTCTGAATGGTTTAAATGATAATCATTATCGAATAGGCCTGTCAACGGTAATTTTAGGATTTTATAAAAAAGATAAATTTGCTTACACTTGGATATCAATTGGAACAGAGTAGAGAGCAGGGAACTATGTCGAAACCGCAAATCGATGTCGCCATTGCGATTTTATTGCATCAAGACAAAGTACTGGTGGGTTGGCGTGAAGCAAAACAACATCAGGGCAATAAACATGAGTTTCCGGGTGGTAAAGTCGAGCAGGGTGAAAGTCCTGAACAAGCGTGTCGTCGTGAAATTTTTGAAGAGGTTGGAATTGGTTTACATGACTGGCATGCTTTTGATTTTATTCAGCATGAATATGATGATGTTGTTGTGAAATTACATTTATTTCATGCCACCGTCCCGCATGCGTTGCTGAATGAAATCCAAAAGCCATGGGCCTGGTATTCGCGTCAACAACTTATGAGTTTGAATTTTCCAAAGGCCAATCAAGCTATTTTGCAGCGCTTATATTGGCAGCAACAGATCAAAATCACCGCCGATCTACCAACATTTGAAACGCTTCAAGAGATGTTGTTGTATTATTGGCGAGTCGATGCCAGTGCAGAAAATGCAGCGGCATTAAATCAATTACCTACCGTGATTTTAAAGCAATTGATAATTAATGAAGATCTATGGTCTTTACTCTCTACAGAGGTTCAAGCACATATTTCGGCTTTACATCTTAAGCAGCACCAATTGCTGAAAAAAAATAAAGGTGATTTACAGCCTGGGAAGCGCTATATCGCCGCTTGTCATGATCAAGTTTCTGCACTGCATGCGCAAAAAATTGGCTGTGATGCTATTTTTATGAGCCCAGTTCTGGCGACACAAAGTCATCCAGAGGCGCAAGGTATGGGATGGGCGCATTTTTCTGAGATTGCACTAAATATAGAAATCCCTGTTTTTGCTTTAGGTGGGATGCGTCCTGAATTGCTACCTATTGCACAGCAGCATCATGCTTATGGGGTGGCAGGTATTCGCAGTTTTTAGAAACTAGAATGTGTATATTGAATTAAAGTCGTATTTGAAAGTTGTTATGTAAAATTCAGTGAAGGTTGGTTAGAAATAGACTTACTATTTGTAAGCTATTTACTGATGTTACTCCCGTAAAAATAATTACGCATTTTTAAAATGATTTTTAAACCGATACGACGGAGTCTTAAATCTAGAGATTGAGTAAAGGGATTAGCCTTCGGCTGGAGGTACTCTTACGAAACGATGCTTCTCATTAGGCAAAATGAGAAGCGTGCTTCATAAGGAAACCATCTTGCGGTGCAATGCACCTCACTGACAAAACTCGTTCACTAGCGTCAATTTATCCAAAGTATCGCAAACATTTTTAAATAGATGTAGTTTTGTCTCAAACGCTTGCAGATGACGTTACCGTGTATCGTACTTTTATTTAGATCAAATTATGCTTCTGATGTTACTGCGTAACATTATTTAATAATAACTATGAGAAATAAACTTACTTTTAGTATGTTTTAAATAATAAGCCTGATCTCAATTAAGAACAGGCTTTTTTATGGGTGCTTAAAGAGCTTTGATGGCTTGTTGGGCTTTTTGAATGGTGCTGCTTTTCTTTTGCATTTGACCAGCTTTTA
This sequence comes from Acinetobacter sp. ANC 5600, assembly GCF_002018395.1. Lineage (NCBI taxonomy): Bacteria > Pseudomonadati > Pseudomonadota > Gammaproteobacteria > Moraxellales > Moraxellaceae > Acinetobacter > Acinetobacter sp. ANC 5600. Next base: position 70,846 of record NZ_MVKW01000011.1, on the reverse strand, counting down.
AAACAACATTCCAAAGCTGTTGTTTCATCGGCTTGGTTTGAGCATAGCTTAATCCACGCAGTGCCAACGATTCTGCATTCGCAGGTTGATTTTTTCGATTGGCGATCATTGCCAAATATAAAAAAGTTTCCGCAGATTGTGGTGCCAAACGCTGTGCTTGAGTTGCAGCACTTTCAGCTTCATTCCATTTTCCATTGGCATAAGCGGTTTGCGTAGTTTGCATCAATTTTTTGAATGCAGGTAAGTCGCGGCCATCATCAAACTTTTGAATTTGGGTTTTCTGCTCAGGAATAACGATACGTTGACGCTTAATTTCTGGATGGTCATATGGCGTAATGATGACCCCAGAAGGGTCATGGATATCTGCCTTTTTTTCAGGTGCAGCAGGCGGCTTTTGCTCAGGTTCGATCATGGTTTGGCAACCTGCCAAAATGATCGTCAAAACGCTCAGAATACTGAACGTTTTTAAAAATTTAATGTTGTGCAGTTTAATTTGAATACTCTCCACTTGAGATGATGCGAGGTTGATCAGATGAACCCTGATCATTATCGACATCACTTTCACGAATGTAGTCACCTAAACTATCATTTTGTTCCTGAGTTGGCTGCGTCTCTTCAGTATCAACTGTGTAAGGTTCTACTTCATATTGTGTCGAACCACATGCCGTAGCTTGATTTGGAATGGAGTTGCGCGACAGAGGAATATACATCGCACCCGTACAATGCTGCGCAGATAAATTACCTGAATAACGGTCTAACCAATGCCACTGTACGCTGTCTGGTTGACGTAAATTAACTGGTTTTTGACGTAACTGCTTCATCACATTGGTCCAAACAGGAAGTGCTCCTGACGAACCAGTTAAGCCTGTAACTTTGTTGTTGTCTAAACCTAACCAAACCACACTTAAGTAATTACCTGAATAACCTGCAAACCATGAGTCACGCGTATCATTGGTTGTCCCTGATTTACCTGCAAGTTTGAGTGAAGCGGGTAATGATGCATAAGCAGAACGGCCTGTCCCTGAACTCATGACTTGTTGTAAACCATAGTTCAAGATAAAGGCTGCATCAGGTGCAATAGTCGGTTGTACCGTTAAGCTATAACGATCTAATAAACGACCATTGGCATCGACCACTGAACGAATAGCTTTCACTGGATATTTGAAGCCACCGGTTGCAAAGTTTCCATAGACACTCATCACTTCCATCGGTGACATATCGATAGCGCCGAGGTAAATCGAAGGGTAGTTTGGAATATTAGAAGTCACACCAAACTTTTTCAGATGGTTAATAAACGTGGACATACCGAACTCTTGACCTAAGCGTACCGCAGAGAGGTTATAAGAGTTTGATAGGGCATCGACCATTGGTACGACACCATGTGCACCACCACTATAGTTTTTCGGTGTCCAAGCTTTGCCATCACTTTGAATGCTGATAGGACTGTCTTCGATTTGACTCGCCCAGTTATAGCGGTTGGATTCTATCGCACTGAGGTAAATCACAGGTTTTAGCAATGAACCCACTTGACGTTTAGCATCCATCGTACGGTTAAAGCCAGTAAAGTCCTGCGTTGAACCGACTGCTGAAACCAATTCACCATTTTCAGGATGAGACACCAGTACCGCGCCTTGTAATTCTTTCAAGCGTGCTGGATTGGCATTACTTAAACGTGCCACAGATTCTTTAAATGCAGTTTGTACACGAGTTTGAGCAATCGGGTCCATCGCGGTGAAAATACGCAGACCTTGATTGGTCAAATCGCTTTCTTGGTATTCGGTACGCAATTGACGACGCACGATATCCATATAGTCAGGGAAGCGAGAAGGGCCCAATGTTGGTTTAGTAATGACATTTAATGGACGTGCAGACTCAGTTTCATATTGTTCCTGAGTTAAATAGCCCATGACCACCATATTATTTAATACAATATTACGGCGTTTAATCGCACCTTCAGGGTTTTTCCACGGATTAAATAGGGTCGGGCCTTGAACTAGACCGACTAAATACGCCTGCTGAGCAATATTTAGTTCACGTAGGGGTAAACCAAAATAGAATTGTGAGGCTAAACCATAACCATTGATTGAATAATTACCGTTTTGACCTAAGTTCACTTCATTTAAATAAGCTTCAAGAATTTCATCTTTGTCATAGTGAAGTTCAATCAGCATCGCCATTAAGGCTTCATTGGCCTTACGCTTAATGGTTTTTTCAGGCGATAAATAGAAATTTTTCACCAATTGTTGAGTGAGGGTCGAACCACCTTGACGTTTACCACCGGTGACATTACTTACGATGGCACGTGCTGTACCACGAATGGAAATACCATGATGCTGATAGAAATTACGGTCTTCGGTAGCAATTAAAGCTTGGATTAAAGGCTTTGGCACTTTATCAAGTTTGATCAGCACACGGTCTTCATTGTGCTGAGGATAAATACCGCCAATTAACATTGGCTCTAAGCGGGCAATACCACTACTTGAAGGCTTAGTCGCACTCACTTCAGTGATTTGATCTTCACCAAAGGTCACTTTAAGGACTTGTTCAGGGTCGACATTATCACCAAAGTCAAAACCACGCGTATGGATATAGGTCACATTGCCAGAAGTAACGTAACTTCCCGTTTTGGCATAGCTGTCTTGAGCGTTATAGCCCAAAAGTTTCAGTTCTTGGTTGAGGTCTGCTTGGCTTACAGGCGCATTGGTATAAATTTCTAAAGGACGAGCAAATACCTTGGCTGGAATATCCCAACGTTGACCTTCAAATTTGTCCCGTACAATATTATCTAGACGAATAAGATAAATGCTGAACACGAGAAATCCGCCGATAATCAACAGCGAAAAAATCAGTGCAATTATGCCTATGCCACGTTCAGACTTCATAAATAGTGATAAGACCCTGAGAAATTTTGCTAATCATGCGAAGCTTTTCAGTATTTTGCAATATTTAAACTGTTATATGTATGCAAAATATTGGAAGCTACTTCACTAAAGTCGAAACTTTAAAGTTTTTTTAAATCATTTCTGTTAGTGATATGATACCAATGAGGCGAAGCGGAGCAAAAGCGCAGGTGCAAATTTCACATAAATCATTTCGAAACATTGGGTTGATTGGTCGTCCAGACAAATCATCAGTGATCGAAACCCTATGTTTGATCCACGATCATATTTTGAGTTTGGGATTACATCCTGTATTTGATATGCAAACAGCGCAGCTGGTTCCCTACAATAATACTCAGACGGTCAGCCGTAATTTATTGGGTGAAGTTGTCGATTTGGTGATCGTAGTTGGCGGTGATGGTTCATTGCTTCATGCTGCACGTGCCTTGGTGAAATACAACACTCCTGTGATTGGGGTGAACCGTGGTCGTTTGGGCTTCCTGACCGATATCAAACCGACAGAAGTGATTTTCAAGTTAGATCAAGTGCTCAAAGGTGAGTTTCAGCTAGACCGACGTTTCTTGTTGGAAATGGAAATTCGCTCGAAAGGCGAGTCGATTTATGATGCTGTGGCTTTAAATGATATTGTGCTGCATTCAGGTAAATCGGTACATATGATCGACTTTGAACTGAATATTGATGGGCAATATGTATACCGCCAACACAGTGATGGTTTAATTGTTTCGACACCAACTGGCTCTACAGCCTATGCATTATCTGGTGGTGGTCCGATTGTCCACCCAAGTATGGATGCGATTGCCTTAGTGCCAATGCATCCTCATACTTTGTCGTCACGTCCGATTGTCGTGGGCGGACAAAGTGAAATTAAAATTTTGATTCGTGAAAACCGTGTTTTACCAATGGTCAGTGCCGATGGTCAACACAGTGTATCATTGGGTGTAGGCGATAGTTTACATATCCGCAAACATCCATTTAAGCTCAACTTATTACATCCACCTGGTTATGACTTCTATATGGCATGTCGTACCAAGCTAGGCTGGAACCAAGATTTTGACTCATTAAAGCAGGATTAATTATGAATATTGAACAGATGCTTGCCGTACTCGATCCTGAAATTGTTGGTCGATTAAAAACGGCAATTGAAATTGGTAAATGGCCAAATGGTGTAGCGCTGACTCAAGAACAACGTCAAATTTGTATGCAAGCGGTGTATGCATGGGAAATTAAACATTTGCCAGAAGATGAGCGTAGTGGTTATATCGACCGCGGGACCAAAGAAGAAGATGAGCATTGCGACTCACATGTGGAAGAACCTGAGTTCAAGCCGATTCGTTTCGTTTAATCCTTTTTCTTTCTGATTGAAAAAGCCAGCTTAATGCTGGCTTTTTTATTAGCTGATGCATACCTAAATTTGTTGCTTCATATCTGCTTATTTAAGCGTGACGATTTGCCCACATGGTTTTGGCAGTTTGCATGGCTTCATCAAAACTTGCGACTGCACCCATGGTATATAGTGCGATTCCCATGGTTTCGGTGACTGCGATTTCACCATATTCATGTGTCTGCTGACCGTCCCAAACGGCTTTAAAAACGGCCAAATCAAGTTCTTCTTCGACTGGACTACGGTTGTCCGTCAGTTTAGGCAACTCATGTTCATACATTTCACCATCCTTGATACCACAAATTAATGTTTTTGCATCGGGGTTACGTTCGAATTCACCACCTTCACCCTTAATGACAGCACTATTTTGATAACCCAATTGAAATGCCGCACGTTGGTGTGATCCACGATAGGCTGGATGGAAAATCGCTTGCATGGTGGCTTTGGCATTAAATGGATTTATCAGACGCGCAAGGGTGTGAATTGGGGAACGTAAACCCATCACATTGCGTAGTGAAATTAAATCACTGAGTATTGGTGAAATGACGTCGAGCGGAATATAAGCAAAATGACGTTGTATTAGTTGCTGTTCCACATCTGTATCATTTTGGCAAATAGGAAAACCCAAATACTCTAATACTTGTTCTGTATAAAGGCGGTTAATGGTATGACCTGAAGCGCCATGCATTACGACATTGTAGCCGTGTTTTGCTAGCGTTAATGCGGCCAATAAAAACCAAGGATAATGTTTGCGTTTACCTGCATAAGATGACCAATCTAAATCGACATCAAGTTTTTTAAACTTGAGCTGATCACGTGTGGCTTGGACAAAGCCAGTGAGTTCATCGACTGACTCTTCTTTTACACGCAATAACATCAAGAAAGCGCCCAATTGAACGTCTAAAACCTCATTTTTTAAGATCATGCTGAATGCTTGGTAGGCTTCATCATAAGTGAGCGAACGTGCGCCATTTTTACCTTTACCCACGATACGGACAAATTGCGCAAAAGGATGTTCAAAATCTTTGTAAATATTTCGTTTATTGTTCATGCAAATACGGGGCTTAAAATTAGGACTTAAGGGTAGTTTACTTCTATAGTTGGTATTTTTCAGCCTGATAATGGGCGTAAAAAATGCAGTCTTTAGACTATAGTCTAATGATCTCGGTCTATTATTTAACCGAAATTAACATTTGTGGCAGAACAAGCCATTAAAAAACAGGTAAAATTTAACCTACTTTAGTATGCGTTTCATCTCCTGATCAATGTGCTGATTCTATATCAGGTCCTGATGTGATTATTTAATCACCATACATATTTCGTTTTTCTGTATTTGGCTAAGTCAAATACCTTTGGTGCTCTTTTGTCGAAGACAAAGGGGTTTTGGGCTGTTTATTTTTTGAAAATAGACAAAAACTGAATATTTCTTTGAAGCAGAAATATATCGTGAAGTAATGTCATGGCTAAAAAACCAATTTATAAGTCACTATATTTTCAAGTGATCGTTGCCATTATTGCGGGTGTATTGGTGGGTCATTTCTCACCAAGTGGTACGCAAATTATCAATGGTACCGAGCAATACGTAAAAGGCTGGGGTGAATTGTTCTATCCACTAGGACAAGGTTTCATTAAGCTAATTAAAATGATTATTGCACCTGTGATCTTCTGTACCGTGGTAAGTGGTATTGCAGGCATGGAAAGCATGAAATCTGTGGGTAAGACAGGTGGGGTCGCTTTACTATACTTCGAAATCGTTTCGACCATCGCACTCATTATTGGTCTTGCAGTGATTAATATTGCAAAACCAGGTGTGGGCATGAACGTAGATCCAGCATCTTTAGATACTGCAGGTATTTCTAAATATGTTGAATCTGGTGCAGCGCAATCTACCCAAGAATTTTTTATGAATATCATCCCAAACACCGTTGTTGGTGCGTTTGCTGAGGGTGAAATTCTTCAAGTTCTATTATTTGCCTTATTATTTGGTTTTGCTTTGCATAAACTTGGTGATGCAGGTAAGCCTGTATTGAAGTTTATTGATCAAATTGCACATGTATTCTTTAACATTGTAAACATGATCATGAAGCTTGCACCAATTGGTGCTTTCGGTGCGATGGCTTATACCATTGGTAAATATGGTATTGGTAGTTTGGCACAATTGGGTCAATTGATCATCTGCTTCTATATCACATGTTTGCTGTTTATTTTCATTATACTTGGCTCAATTGCACGTATTTGCGGTTTCAGTATTTTGAAAATGATTCGTATGATTCGCGAAGAGTTACTGATCGTACTGGGTACGTCATCTTCTGAATCTGTACTGCCACGTATGTTGAAAAAACTCGAACTTGCTGGTGCAGAAAAATCTGTAGTGGGTCTTGTTATTCCAACAGGTTATTCATTTAACCTAGATGGTACGTCTATTTACCTGACTATGGCAGCAATCTTTATTGCACAAGCGACCAATACACCGCTTGATATTTCGCATCAGATCACATTGTTATTGGTTCTACTCATTTCATCTAAGGGTGCTGCGGGTGTGACGGGTTCAGGCTTTATTGTGATGGCTGCAACATTGTCTGCTGTGGGTCATATTCCTGTTGCAGGTTTGGCATTAATTCTTGGTATTGACCGTTTCATGTCAGAAGCACGTGCATTAACGAACCTTGTAGGTAACTCATTGGCAACGATTGTGGTTGCGAAATGGGTGGGTCAATTAGACAAAGAAAAACTGGATTTTGCTTTAGCAAATCCTGAAGAAATTGACCGTCAGATGCAAGAAGAAGGCAATGCACATCATGCTTAACGCTGATGCTGTGATGTAAAAGATGTAATTAAAAAGGAAGCTTCGGCTTCCTTTTTTAATGCAAGGGCAAAGCCAAATTTGAACGCTTTAGTTTTTAGGCATGACGGCTGTTCTAAACTGCAATAGGATGGAGCTCAACAAAATAACAAACTCAACCAAGGAAGAAACACATGCTGGCTTATGATGCAGACTTAGAATTATTTCGAGATAACTTTCGCCGCTTTATGGCAGAGCATGTCGCACCACATTATGAGCAATGGGAACGTGAAGGTATTATGCCGCGTTCAGTATGGAATGCTTTGGGTGAAAATGGCTTTTTATGTGTGGATGTGCCTGAAGAATATGGCGGCTATGGCGTCCCAACGCATTATTCACTGATGCTAGTTGAAGAATCTGCGCGAGCAGGTTTTAGTGCATTATCGACAGGTATTTCATGCCATTCTGAAATTGCAGCGCCTTATATTTTGCACATTGGTTCAGAAGAACAAAAACAATATTGGTTACCGAAAATGGTCACGGGTGAAGTGGTTGGTGCTATTGGTATGACAGAGCCGGGTGCAGGTTCGGACTTGCAGTCTATGCGCAGTAGTGCAATTTTGCAGGGTGATCATTATCTGCTCAATGGTTCGAAAACCTTTATCTCAAATGGTCAACATGCAGACTTAGTGGTATTGGCCGCGAAAACCGATCCACAAGCACGTGCCAAAGGCGTGTCACTACTCTTAGTCAATACACATTTGGATGGATTTAAGAAAGGTACCAACCTCGACAAAATTGGTCTACATGCACAAGACACTTCTGAGTTGTTTTATGACAACGTCAAAGTGCCAAAAGAGCAACTTTTGGGACAAGCTGGACAAGGCTTTGCTTACTTGATGCAAGAGTTACCGCGTGAACGTACCGCAATTGCCTCGACTGCAATTGGTGCGATTCGTGGTTCCATTGATGTGGCAACGCAGTATGTTAAAGAGCGACAAGCGTTCGGACAGGCGATCGGACAGTTCCAAAATACTCGTTTTGTCTTGGCACAGGCTAAGATTGACGAATTGGCTACAGCGGCATTTTATAATCAAAATGTTGAACTTTATATGCAAGGCAAACTTGATGTTGAAACTGCAGCAGCACTCAAGAGCTTTTCTACCGATATGCAAATGAAAGTGGCCCATAATCTACTTCAATTATTTGGTGGCTATGGTTATATGACGGAATATCCAATTTCACGTTTCTTTGTCGATGCACGTATTCAGCAAATCTACGGTGGCACCAATGAAATTATGAAAGAAATCGTGGCACGAAGTATTTTAGGTCGATAAACAAATTATCAGGCTGAAAATTAAAATAGCGAAGTGATGACTTCGCTATTTTTTTAAGATGTCTTTCTATAGATTTGCGTGTTTGAATTAGATTATGCGGTTGAGTGTAAGTGAATATATTGAGACCTAAGATAATGACGGTTGCCCCAAAACTTGCAGACAGACTTCAATAAATTCAGGTGTATCTAAAGTACTGCGAGACGATATATATAGGTTATTATCATTCACGACCGATTGATCCGACACCACCACACCTGCGTTTAGTAAAGCAGATTTCAGCGTTTCAGATTGGGCGAAATGGCGACCTTGTATGACACCAGCTTCTAATAACAACTGTGGACCATGGCAACTGCTCAAGATCGGCTTTTGGCTATCTGCAAAATTACGTACAAAATAGATAAAACGGTCATCTAAAGCGAGTTTCTCTGGGGAATAACCGCCGGGAATAAACAATGCATCAAAATCATGCACAGAGGCATCGTCGATACTTTGGTCAATGGTGATCTGGGAACGGCGTTTAATACCGTAAACAATTTTTCCAACCTGATCTTCGATATTGATAATGCTGTGCCGAGCGGCTCGAAATGCCTCCACAGGCTCAAGATACTCAATATCTTCAAAATCGTAGGTCACTAACACTGCAATTTTCTTGTGCATACTTGTACCTATGGGTCTGTTATTTTTTTTCTGATATTTAGACTACAAAGCAATGAAAAAAATTACCTGTGTCTTTTGTAATAAATGCGTCAATGACTGTAAACACTAGATGAAAGTGCCTATTAAGTCACTGAAAAAACGATCAATGACCAAGTGTTTATATATATCATCTTTAAGTTTCAAATTATTTCTATGCCATGAAAGCCAAGTTTTGAATTTTTTATTTTGCTGCAGGTATTGAGAGCAAAATTTAAAAATGAAATGACCAATGAAACAAATTGATTGATGGGCTTATACAAGGAGATGGATCTATTCAAATTAGCTAGAAAGGAGAAAGGTTATTTATTGTGCTGCTCAAGATGAATGATCAATAAAGCCGTCAAAAGGTAAGATTTGCCTTAATTATGGCTTTAGCTATCAGTTTGGCTGTTTTGGCTCTTAAGTTAAGCTGATGAAGCTTTAATCAACTGTATGTTTTTAAGGCTGAAACCATCAAAGTCGTATTGCGCAACATTTGAAAGCTAACTATTGTTATACTGTTTGCAAAATTTTTTTGAAGGGCGACATAACAATGATCAACGATGATCAAAACACTCCGACTTCTCTGGACTTAGCTCAAATTCGTGAAGATATCGACTCTGTTGATATGCAGATTCAACAACTTATCAATCGTCGTGCGAAACTAGCTGAAGCTGTGGCAAAAGCAAAATTTGCTGCAGAAGAGAATCCATTGTTTTATCGTCCTGAACGTGAAGCGCAAGTTTTACGTAAAGTTATGGATCGTAACGAAGGCCCATTGTCTGATGTGACAATGGCACGTTTATTCCGTGAGATCATGTCGGCATGTTTAGCCCTGGAAGCGCCGCAAAGTATTGCGTTTTTAGGTCCAGTCGGAACTTATACGCATTCGGCTGTTTTAAAACATTTCGGTCAAGACGCTGTTGTTCGCCCTCTTCCAACGATTGATGAAGTATTCCGCGAAGTAGAAGCAGGCAGTGCGCACTATGGTCTTGTGCCTGTAGAGAACTCATCTGAAGGTGTAGTGAACCACACCCTAGATTGCTTTAAATCTTCACATCTGAATGTTATTGGTGAAGTTGAACTGCGTATTCATCACCAGTTCCTAGTGTCTGAAAACACACGTAAAGACAGCATTAAACAAATTTATGCCCATCAACAAACTTTGGCACAATGCCGTGGTTGGTTAGATGCTCATTATCCAGGTGTAGAACGTGTTGCACTCAGTTCAAATGCAGAAGCTGCACGCCGTATTCGCAATGAATGGCACTCAGCAGCAATTGCTTCTGAAGTCGCTGCGAACATTTACAACCTTGAAATTTTGCATAGCAATATTGAAGACAATCCTGAAAATACTACTCGTTTCTTGGTGATTGGTCGTGAGAAAGTGCCACAATCGGGCAATGATAAAACTTCATTGTTGATTTCTGCGCATGACCGTGCGGGGGCATTACTTGAAATTCTTGCACCGTTTGCCAAGCATAATATTAGCTTAACAAGTATCGAAACACGTCCTGCATTACCAGAAAAATGGGCTTATGTCTTCTTTGTGGACTTGGAAGGTCATGTTGAGCAAGAAAACGTGAAAGCGGCAATTGAAGAAATTCGTCCGTTAGTAAAAGAAATTCGTGTATTGGGTTCATATCCGATTGCTGTTCTTTAAGATCACAACTGTGATCAATTCCATCAGGAGTTGATCACCTTCATCATTTGAAAAAACTGGAAGTGTAAAATGACGTTTGTCCCAGCCAATGAAGGCATTGCAAAGCTAAAGCCTTACCAACCAGGTAAACCAATTAGTGAACTTGAGCGTGAGTTGGGTATTACAGATATCGTAAAACTCGCATCAAATGAAAACCCATTGGGTTGTTCTGACAAAGTGAAAGAAGCGGTTGCTGCTGAACTTGCAGAAATTGGTCGATATCCGGATGGTGGCGGTTTTATTTTGAAAGACCAAGTTGAAAAACAATTTGGTATTGCACATGACCGCATTACGTTGGGTAATGGTTCAAACGATCTTCTGGAAATTTTTGCTCGCGCATTCGTTTCTGAAAATGATTCAGTTGTTTATAGCCAACACGCATTTGCTGTGTATGGTCTGGTGACTCAAGCCATTAATGCTGAAGCGATTGAAGTGCCTGCAAAAGGTTTTTCACATGATCTAGAGGCAATGGCTGCAGCAATTAAAGACAATACTAAATTGATTTTTATTGCGAACCCAAATAATCCAACAGGTACATGGTTTGAAGAAGCTGAATTTGAAGCGTTCATGCAAAAAGTACCTGCAAATGTGATCGTGGTTTTAGATGAAGCTTATGTGGAATATTTCCCAGAAAACTTCAACAGCTTGAAATTCTTAGATCAATACGCAAACTTAATCGTTAGCCGTACCATGTCAAAATGTTATGGCTTGGCTGCCTTACGTGTTGGTTTTGCCTTGGCTTCAGTTGAAGTGACGGATTTCCTCAATCGTATTCGTCAACCATTCAACGTCAACCATTTAGCAATGGTTGCTGCAGTTGCTGCACTTAAAGATGAAGCGTTTATTGAAAAATCACGCGTAGTGAACAAAGCGGGTATGGCTCAACTTGAGTCAGGCTTTGATGCTTTAGGTTTAGCGTATGTGCCTTCACGTGCGAACTTCATTTTAGTAAATGTAAAAGCAGATCCTGCACAGACTTTCAATGCTTTATTAAAAGAAGGTGTGATTGTTCGTCCAGTTGGTATCCCTGAGCATTTACGTGTATCAATTGGGACTGAAGCTGAAAATGCTAAATTCTTAGCGGCATTGGCTAAAGTTTTGGGCTTAGAGGCTAAAGCTTAAGTCATGTCTGTACCACTATTTGAAAAAGTTGCTTTTATTGGGCTTGGGCTGATTGGCTCAAGCCTAGCTCGCGTCATGATTGCTGAAGGTTTAGCTAAGGAAATTGTAGCGTCTACGCGTTCACAAAAAACTTTAGAAGATGCAAAAGCTTTAGGGCTTATTCAGCAGGGTTATAGCGATCCTGCTGAAGCGGTCAAAGGTGCAGATCTCGTTGTCTTGGCTTTGCCTGTACGTGCGACACAAAAAGTCCTTGAAGCGATCAAGCCTTATCTATCCGAACAGACGATTATTACCGATGTTGGGAGTACCAAAGGCAATGTCGTTGATGCAGCGAAAGCAGTCTATGGTGAGCAATTACCTGCTGGTTTTGTACCGGGGCATCCGATTGCTGGGGCTGAACTAACAGGTGTGCATGCAGGTAAGGTAGATTTATTTGCTAATCACAAAGTGATTTTGACACCATTACCTAGCAGTGCAGATTGGGCTGTAGAGAAACTAATTCAATTGTGGCAAGCTGCCAAAGCGGAAGTGATTTGCATGGATGTGGAAAAACACGATGAAGTGTTGGCCCATACCAGTCATCTTCCGCATTTGATGGCATTTAACTTGGTTGAGCAACTCGCGAACCGAGAAGACAATTTAGATATTTTCCGTTATGCCGCTGGCGGTTTTCGTGATTTCTCACGCATTGCTGCAAGCGACCCACATATGTGGCATGACATCTTTTTTGCCAATAAAAAGGCAATTTTAAATGCGGTAGATGGCTTTGAAAAACAATTGGCTATTCTTCGCAAACTGATTGAAGATGAAAACTCACAAGCGTTGATGGGACTGTTGGGGCATGCACAAGCGGCACGCCAACATTTCAATCACATGCTCGCAAAGAAACCACTGATGGAGAAAAATAAAGTGACGACACAGCAATTCAAAATTTTACCGGGTCCAAAGCAATTCCAAGGTAAATTTACTGTGCCAGGTGATAAATCTGTGTCACATCGCTCTATCATGTTTGGTGCAATTGCAGAAGGCACAACGCATGTCACTGGTTTCCTTGAAGGTGAAGATGCCTTGGCAACCCTTCAAGCATTCCGCGATATGGGTGTAAGTATTGAAGGCCCTAAAAACGGCGAAGTCACCATTCATGGTGTAGGTATGCATGGTTTAAAAGCACCTGCAGGCGCTTTGTATATGGGTAACTCAGGCACTTCAATGCGTTTGCTTTCAGGCATGTTGTCGGCACAAAAGTTTGATTCGGTGATGACGGGTGATGCGTCATTATCAAAACGTCCAATGGAACGTATTGCCAAACCATTACGTGAAATGGGTGCGCAAATTCAAACCACAGGTGAGCGTGGTACGCCGCCCGTGTCTATTTCTGGAAGTCAAAACCTTAAAGGTATTCACTACGACTTACCAATGGCATCTGCACAAGTAAAATCTGGTATTTTGTTGGCAGGTCTTTGGGCGGAAGGTGAAACTGTTGTCACTGAGCCAGAACCGACACGTGACCATTCTGAACGTATGCTTCGTGCATTTGGTTATGACGTGAAAACAGAAGGCAACCGCATTTCACTTCAAGGTGGCGGCAAGTTAGTCGGTACGGACATTCAAGTACCCTCTGATATTTCATCTGCAGCATTCTTTATGGTGGGTGCAGCGATTACTGAAGGTTCAGATGTCACACTTGAAGCGGTCGGCATTAATCCAACACGTACAGGTGTGATCGAAATTTTAAAACAGATGGGTGCTGACCTGACTGTTGAAAATGAACGTATCGCTGGCGGTGAGCCGATTGCAGATATTCGTATTCGTGGTTCACGTACACTCAAAGGCATTCATATGCCAGAAGATCAAGTACCATTGGCGATTGATGAATTTCCAGCACTGTTTATCGCAGCGGCTTGTGCAGAAGGTCAAACCATTTTGACTGGTGCAGCTGAACTTCGAGTGAAAGAGTCGGATCGTATTCAAGTGATGGCAGATGGCCTAAAAATTATGGGTATCGATTGTACGCCAACCGAGGACGGTATCATCATTGAAGGTCAAGGCAAAGCGGGTGAGTGGGGTGCAATCTTCACAGGTGGTGAAATCGAATCACATCATGACCACCGTATTGCAATGAGCTTCTCAATGGCAGGTTTACGTACTTCGGGTGAAATTAATATCGTGGGTACAGAAACTGTTGCGACCAGCTTCCCGACATTTACAGAGCTAGCGACTCAAGCCGGTTTAACGATTGCGGTAAGTGAATAAATAATTCACTAAATTTGTATATTTATTCAACAACAGCCAAGCAAATGCTTGGCTGTTTGGTTTTAATTGCTTATGCTAAAACCATACAACAAGAATGTCTTTGGATAGATACATGAGAAAACTACAATTCACCGCCCATAGCGATTCAAATCGAGTTGAAAGCAGTGCTGATACGCAAACTCAGGTTGCTGAGTTATTGGCAAATAAATTAGAGCGTTATGGCTTTCAAACGTTATCGCAAAGTGGTGATCAGATTGCAGTCAGTGTCGATCAACATGAATTGCCACTTTCAGTGACATGTCAGGGGCAGGATGAATCAGGTCGTCTAGTCTGTGAAATTACCTCTTATCCAGATGAAGACCAAGATTGGTTAGATCGTATTACTGAGCAAAGTTTATTGAATCAATTGGCTCAAGCGGTCGAAAACAGTTTAAAAGAAGAAGACTCGTATAGTGAGTTTCAATGGAAACAAATGACGAAATGAACTGAAAAATTGAATTAAAAATCATCTATAAAAAAGCAGCATAGTGCCGCTTTTTTATTTTTTAACGGAATGTATCGAACAACGTTATAGACATTCAATATTGATAGGATTAATAGTTCGATTGCTCTTTTTCACATAGTCACACATTTTTTCTGACTCTTGTTCATTGAGTCCCCAAAACACGATCACACCACGTTGATCAGTCAATTTGCTATCGCTAAGGTAAATATAATGGGTGTCATGATATTTTTTATCGAGCATATCTTTATATTTTTGATCGGTAAAAGATGAACAAGATGAAATTTCAGCTTCTTTACACACCGAGTCACTCGAACAGCGTTGCTTAAAGGTTGAGATCATATTCATGGTGTCAGTGCTGTTGAGTTGGGCTTCGCACACTTGGCTGTTGGGAAAGTCGTAGACCATTTTTAAGCTAAAATCACGACCATCGACATTCATCTTGTATGACGCAGTCAAATAGGCTTTGGGACCATCGTTCGCAGCAACCGTAGACGCTGGTAAATTTGTCGTTGTGGATGGGGTTGAATTAAAATAATAAACCAAAGCTGCAATGCTTAGACTTAAAATCACAGCAACAATAAATTTCATTTTTCCCTCTAAATTTTATCTTAATTTTTCTGGGTATTATTTCTGTAGTTGATTATTTAAACAAGTAAATAATTGGTTTTTAGATAAAAAATTGAGGCGTAATCAAAATTAAACGAGCATAGGCTTAAGTCATTACATGTTGAACGAATTGTGATCACTAATGCAAAAAAATGGATAACTCGACAAGCGAGTAGTTCAGTTTATCTGGAATATTGGGGGGATAGAGCGTTCGCTAGGCAAGAAAAATGAGCCAGTTAAGCTGACTCATTTTTTTTGTATTTTTTATACTAAAAAGCGTGAGATCGCGATACGAAGCTGTTTGAGATAACCTGTAAAGAAGTGGTTTGCACCTGGTAAAACCGTGATTAAATGGCGCTGTGGTTTGGCCCACTGAATCAAGTCAGATAACAGTGTGACATTATCTTCTTCACCATGAATAAATAAAATATCACCCTTAATATGCGGTGTCACATAGTGACGTACACCTGCAACTGTTGTGGTTGGTAAGCCGCATAAAATAGTCTGTACAGGCTGTAACTCCACTGGCAATAGGGCATAGCATTTAGTCATGACATTTGCACCAAAACTAAAACCGCCTGCATAAAATGGCAAGTTTGGGTGTTGGCTACGAGCAAATTCAATGACTTGCATGGTATCTTTGGTTTCACCATTGCCTTCGTCATGTATTCCTGCACTTTGGCCAGAGCCGCGGAAACTTGGGCGATAGACAACATAGCCACGTTCTAAGAACATTTGCGCTAAAAGCACAGGTACTTTGTGCTGTGGTGTGCCACCTTGTAATGGGTGAGGGTGTGTAACTACCGCGAATCCTTTCACTTCACCCTGTGGATAATCAACAAAAATTTCAAGCTGACCAACAGGCCCTTGAATGAACAGTTGTTCTGACATAATGACTAAAATGTGAAAGCGGGAGAGTCGCATAGTTTACAGATTATGTTTATCAAAAACACAGATTGGATTTGAAAATACTCTACTGTTATAGTTTGTTTAATTAAAAATTAATCAGGATGTTTATGCTCGCTTTAATTTCTCCAGCAAAAACTTTAGATTACGAAACCGCTTTACCGACTGAAAAATTCACTCAACCACGGCTATTAGATCATTCTGAAGAATTAATCTCAGTCGCACGTAAATTGTCGGTAAGTGAAATTTCAAGCTTGATGAGTGTCAGTGAGAAAATTGCGACTTTAAATGTTGAGCGCTTCCGAGATTGGCAGCCTGATTTTGATTTTGCCAATGCACGCCAAGCAATCTTTGCCTTTAAAGGTGATGTATATACCGGTTTAGATGCTTATAAACTTACAAACTCAGACCTTGAATATGCACAAACCCATTTGCGTATGCTCTCAGGTCTCTATGGTTTATTGCGTCCACTGGATTTAATGATGCCATATCGTTTAGAGATGGGGACCAAGTTACAAAACCCACGTGGAAATAACTTGTATGAGTTTTGGGATAATACAATCACCAATCTCATCAATGACGATTTGGCAAAAGCCGGCTCTGAACTTTTGGTCAACATTGCTTCAGATGAATACTATAAGTCGGTCAAAGAATCAAAAATCAAAGCCGAAATCATCAAGCCTGTTTTTCTCGATCAAAAGAACGGCAAATATAAAGTCATCAGCTTCTATGCCAAAAAAGCACGTGGCCTAATGGCGCGTTATTTGTTGGAAAATAAAATTGAACGTATTGAAGATATCAAGTCGTTCAATACCGATGGTTATTATTTCGATGCAGAGAGTAGCTTAAAGGGTGAATTGGTCTTTAAGCGAGATGAACAACAAGCCGCTTAATTTCGAAATTGAAAAGCTTAGACTGAAAAGAATATGTATAGCCGCTGCCTTGAAGTCAGCGGTTTTTTATCTTCTTCATTCGAGATTTAATGGTGGGGCTGTGAAATTGATGGTGCTTTAAATTTCGTATGTGAAATGATCTATGATTTGAAGCTTTTTGCGGAAAAGGATTCGAAAAAATCATTCAGCGATTATCTTGTCTATCAGTCTAAAATATATTACAAAGTTAACATTGATCGAACAAATAGCTTATTAAATGACTTAATAAGATATAAAATTGTGAAATACGTCACTTTTTTGTTTAAGTTTTTTGTTATTATAGCCAAATATTTAAACATGAATAAAATTTTGTTATGAAAAAAATACTGATACCAATTTTTATACTCAGCATTGTGTTCTTAGGGTTTAGTGTTTATAAAAATGCAGAGTTAAAGCGACAGCAAGAAATTAATCAGGTGTTCAATGATGATTTGAACGCATCACCTTATATGCGCTAAAAAAATCAATCTTGCTGCTTTTGAATTGAGCTCAAGCATGATCTTGAAGAGTTCGTCTAAATATTGATATTTTATTTTTACATATAATAATTTGAAACTTTATAAATAAAACAATGTCTTAAATTTACTAAATTGAAAAGCGATGAAAATGTGGAAACATTAAAAAATCAATGTGTTATAATTTGCCGAAATTAATTTGATCAGTATTTATTGATATTAAATACGAATTAAATGACATAAATAGAGGAGCTGCATAGGTTTATGCAGCTTTTTTGTTTGCAAATTTCAACATTTGTACCGTGTTATATGCTGTTGAAAATAGGATTTTTTAGAGCCTAAAATCTGCCAAATTGGCATATTCATTGCTTAGGCATATACAAAATTAATGATGAATACATCACATGATTAATTTTGTGGGATGCTTATATGCATAAAGTTTACTTCATAGGGGCTAGGTCATGACGACTCCTAATCCATCTTCCGAGAACATGCTTGAACGTCTGTTTAAACTGAGCGAAAACAAAACCAGTTTCAAAACAGAGGTCATTGCAGGTGTAACTACTTTTTTGACAATGTGTTACATCATTATTGTCAATCCAATGATTTTGTCCGAAACGGGTATGGATCATGGCGCTGTTTTTGTCGCAACGTGTCTAGCAGCAGCCATTGGCTGTTTAGTAATGGGTATTGTTGCTAACTATCCAATTGCCCTAGCACCGGGTATGGGCTTAAACGCTTACTTTACCTATTCTGTATGTTTGGGTATGGGCGTGGAATGGCAAACTGCTTTAGCAGCTGTTTTTGTCTCTGGCCTTGTTTTTATCGCTATCAGCATGTTCAAAATCCGTGAAGCGATTGTCAATGCGATTCCAATGTCGCTTAAACTGGCGATCGGCGGCGGTATTGGTTTATTCCTTGCGCTGGTTTCTTTGAAAAATGCCGGCATTATTGTTGATAACCCTGCAACATTGGTCAGTCTGGGTGATTTAAAACAGCCGTCTGTCTTGTTGGCTTTACTTGGCTTCTTGATGGTTGTGGTTATGCATCACTTCAAAGTACGTGGTGCAATCATCATCAGTATTTTGGTGATTACTGCAATTTCAACCCTGCTGGGCTTCAACGAATTTAAAGGTGTTGTAGGTGCTATTCCTTCAATCGCTCCAACATTCATGCAAATGAACTTCGAAGGTTTATTCACCGCAAGTTTGATTGGCGTGATCTTTGTATTCTTCTTGGTCGATTTATTTGACTCTACAGGTACATTGGTCGGTGTATCACACCGTGCAGGTTTATTAAAAGACGGTAAATTACCACGTTTGAAGAAAGCATTATTTGCTGACTCATCTGCAATTGTTGCGGGTGCGGCATTGGGTACGTCATCAACTACGCCTTATATTGAATCATCAGCAGGTGTTGCTGCCGGTGGTCGTACAGGTTTAACTGCAGTTGTAGTTGCTGTATTGTTTATTTTGGCATTGTTCTTAGCACCACTTGCTCAGTCAGTACCAGGTTTTGCAACTGCGCCAGCATTATTGTTTGTTGGTGTGTTGATGATTCAAGGTATCGTTCATATTGAGTGGGATGATATTACTGAAGCAGTCCCTGCATTCTTGACAATTGTATTTATGCCGTTTACCTATTCAATTGCAGACGGTATTGCAATGGGCTTCATCAGCTATGCATTGGTTAAATTGCTTACAGGTAAAGCGAAAACTGTACCGTATATGGTCTGGATTATTGCTGCACTTTGGGCATTAAAATTTGCTGCATTTGGCGGTTAATACTGTCAAATAGCGAAAGGGTGTAAACTCAGTTTGCACCCTTTTTTATTTTTATGAGGATAAAAGATGGATCAACTTGAGCTGATTCGTGCTTTGCCAAAAGCAGAGCTACATGTGCATATTGAAGGGACATTTGAGCCTGAACTCATGTTTGCAATTGCCCAACGCAACAATATTGCAATCCCTTATCAATCAGTCGAAGAATTAAAAGAAGCGTATAATTTTCATAATTTACAGTCTTTTTTAGATATTTATTATGCAGGTGCAAATGTACTGATTCATGAGCAAGATTTTTATGATTTAGCATGGGCATACTTTGAAAAATGTGCAGAAGATCATGTGGTTCATACCGAAATGTTCTTCGACCCACAAACTCATACAGATCGTGGTGTTGCTTTTGAAACTGTTTTAAATGGCTTACAACGCGCTTGTGATGATGCTAAAACGAAACTGGGCATTAGCTCACATCTGATTATGTGTTTCTTACGTCATTTATCTGAAGATGCAGCATTTTCAACTCTAGAACAGGCTTTGCCATATAAAGATCAAATTATTGGTGTCGGTTTAGATTCGAGTGAAGTGGGGCATCCGCCATCAAAATTCGAACGTGTTTTTGCCAAAGCACGTGAAGCAGGTTTTCTTATTGTTGCGCATGCAGGGGAAGAAGGTCCAGCAGAATACGTATGGGAAGCCTTGGATCTACTGAAAGTAAATCGTGTTGACCATGGTGTACGTTCAGAAGAAGATCCTGTCTTAATGCAGCGTTTAATTGCAGAGAAAATGCCATTAACCGTTTGCCCGCTGAGTAATTTAAAACTTTGTGTGGTGAATGATATGGCTGATCATAATATTCGCCGACTATTGCAACAAGGTGTGCATGTGACCGTCAATTCAGATGATCCATCTTATTTTGGTGGCTATATGAATGATAACTTTATTGCGATCACCGAAGCTCTTGATCTAAGCAATGCAGAGTTAAAGCAACTGGCAATTAACTCTTTTGAAGCATCATTTATTTCAGATGCGGAAAAACAAACTTGGATTAAAAAGATTGAAGCGTTGAATTAATAATCAGCGTATAATCTCAGGCAGTGAATATTCACTGCCTTTTTTATGTTTAAATCATGCTTTTCTCTCATTCAAATCGCTCTATATTTGCCTCATCGATTACATTTTTAGCCGTAGTATTGATTTCATCGGCTGCCATTGCAGATAAATCAAGTTTAAGTCAGCGTATGCTAAAGCCCGTGATTGAATATCAATGCTCGCAAGAGTTAAATAGTTCTAAAATTTGGAAAGGTGCTGCGTTGTTTATGAGTGCTCAACAGAAAAAAGACAATCAAGCTGCGATTTGTCAGTGCGTGAGTGAGCATGCTATGGATGATATCGGTGCGAAAGATCTGATGACTGCTGCAGTGAATGAAACTGAAAAGAATAAACTGATTTCTAAAGCGGTTTTGAATAGTATGCGTGGCTGTGCTCAGCAAGTGCTGAATTAAAAGATAATGCTTAAAATAAAAGCCACATAATGTGGCTTTTATTTTGTCTTTGTTAGGGTTTTGGTTGTCGTGTCATGCTTTTGAGCACATGGTCTTTATCAATAAAATGATGTTTCAGTGCTGCCAAAATATGACCGACTAAGAGCAAGCCTGCTGCCCAAGAAATCCAAATATGTAGCGGTTTCACGATGGCTAATAATTCAGGATTATCTTGGACCAAGCGTGGTATTTCAAACAAATACAGGACAGGGGCCGGGTGACCTGCGCTCCAACTGAATAAGCAACCTGTGATCGGCAAAGCCAGTAGTACAAAATACAGTGCTAAATGACCCAAATGTGCCAAGGTTTTCATGCCGGATGACATGCTGTCAGGTAATTCAGGTGCGGGGTGGGTATAGCGCCAAAAGATTCGTATCACCACCAAAAAAATAATCGTAGTCGCAATATTTTTATGGAGGGTAATCACTTGTCCTTTAAAGCTGCCATCGACGTCATAACTCAGAAAATTGCCACTATAAAAGCCAATTAACCATGCCACCATGAATATGATCGCCATCAGCCAATGTAAGACCTGAGCTGTTCGAGTGTAGTATTGTGTGTTATTGCTCATGTTGATTATTTAAGCGTCCAATCTTATGCAGATTCTAATACAGACCACAAAAATATGCGTCGTTTAAAATCGGGACACTGTGTTGTGAATATGCAACACAGGCTTTGATGATTAACTACACAACTACCGAATTTATTTTAAATAGTCATATCAGATGGTGTGTGATTTGGGGCACAATATGCGCGTTAATTAACAGAACAAAGGAAATATTCGTGAAAAAATTAGTTGCTGTTCTAGCGCCATTAGCGCTTGTACTTTCTGCATGTGCTGCGACTGGTACAACAGGTACAAGTACATCTACAGGTACAACTTCAGCAAACAGCTTGGCAATGATGGCTGTTAAAGTGGGTGTTCAAGCGAAATGCGTGACTGAGCTAAATAACAACAGCTACTGGAAAACAGGTTCAAAACTATTAACAGAAACTCAAAAATCTGAACTACAAACTGAAGTGTGTTCATGTGTAGGCGAGAAAGCGACAACTAGCGTGACTGCAACGGATTTGGTTGTAGCAGCAATGGATAAAACTTCACAAGCTAATCTTGCGGCTAAAATCGTGACAAATACTTTAAATGCTTGCGTGATCGAAACATTTAAAAACTAAGATTTAGAACATTTTATACGACCCAAACAGTGGTTTTGTTGTGTATCAGCAAATCCAAATTAAGGGTCGTATTTTATTTTGAGTGAGAGATATATGAAAATTGCTGGTGCAGATGAAGCGGGTCGCGGTCCATTGGTGGGTTCGGTTGTTGCGGCAGCTGTCATTTTAGATCCAAATAACCCGATTGAAGGTTTAAATGATTCTAAGAAACTCACTGAAAAAAAACGTGAAAAGTTATTTATTGAGATTCAAGAAAAAGCCTTGGCTTGGGCGATTGCTGAAAGTTCTGCACAAGAAATTGATGAGATCAATATTTTGCAAGCATCATTACTTGCAATGCGTCGTGCAGTGGAAAAACTCAGTGTGCAGCCAGAACACGTATTGGTAGATGGTAATAAAGTCCCAACCGGTTTAGCGATGAGCTGTGATGCTGTCGTAGGCGGAGATGCGATTCATCCAGAGATTTCGGCTGCGAGTATTTTGGCAAAAGTGACTCGAGACCACGAAATGGTTGAGCTAGATGCAAAATATCCACAGTATGGTTTTGCGAAACACAAGGGCTATCCAACCAAAGCGCACTTCGAAGCGATTGCGCAGTATGGGGTGATTGATGAACATCGCCGCAGTTTTGGCCCCGTACGTAAAGTTCTAGAAGGGTAGTAATAAAGCTTAGTTGAACGTCTATAGTAAAAGCATGTTCTAGATAAATTTAAAGCGGCCTAATGAGCCGCTTTATGATTTAAACAACTTAAATCTTAGCGATTATAGTTATTTTGGGAATAATCAGTTTCTTCAAAAGATGGCTGATATTCTTGATCAATGTTTTGGAGATGTTCGTGCATTGCGCGTTCATGTTGAATTCGTTGGTAAATTTCTTCACGATGAACAGATACTTCTTTTGGAGCATTCACGCCAATACGAACCTGATTACCTTTAACACCAAGTACAGTCACGCTAACTTGGTCTCCAATCATTAATGTTTCTCCGACACGACGAGTCAGAATCAGCATGTTTCTCTCCTTGCAAAATGCAAAACCTGCAAATGATCTGTTATGTAAAATTCATAACTTGTAAAAGCAAAAAATTTAGCAGTGCATCTGAAACAATCATTGTGACAGTCGCAAACTGAGTAAATTTTAAAATCCTCAGGTTTAATATAACAGAGCCACTATAAAAAAAACTATAGTGGCTCTGAATTTTTACGATGTTTTTCAAAATCTGTCTAACAATGACAAATTTTGACACACAGCAAGGTTAATTAAGCACGTGCGCTTGATTCACCTGTTTCACGGTCTAGACCGAATGCAGTGTGTAGAGCACGTACAGCAAGCTCTAAGTATTTCTCATCAATAATCACTGAAATTTTGATTTCAGAAGTCGAAATCATCAAAATATTAATGCCTTCTTTTGCAAGAGCAGTAAACATTTTGCTTGCAACACCTGCGTGTGAGCGCATACCAACACCAACAATCGATACTTTTACGATGTCTGCGCGAGTTGCAACTTCACGTGCACCAATTTCTTGTGCAGTCGCTTCAAGAATGGCTTTCGCTTTTGATAATTCACTACGGTTAACTGTAAATGTGAAATCAGTTGTGCCGTCTTCTTCAACGTTTTGGATAATCATATCCACTTCAACATTGGCATCACCAATTGGTGAAAGGATGTTTGAAGCGATACCTGGTTTATCCGGTACACCAAGAATAGTTAATTTAGCTTCATCACGGTTGAACGCGATACCTGAGATGATTGGTTGTTCCATGTTGTCTTCCGCTTCAGTGGTGATTAGTGTCCCGACGTTTTGTTTAAAGTTTTCGTCGAATGCGCCATCATCGTCATTATCAAAACTTGATAATACGCGTAAAGGCACTTGGTATTTACCGGCAAATTCTACAGAGCGAATTTGAAGGACTTTAGAACCAAGTGATGCCATTTCAAGCATTTCTTCAAAAGAAATACGATCAACTTTTTTCGCTTTTGGAGCGACACGAGGGTCAGTGGTGTAAACACCATCAACGTCTGTGTAAATCTGACATTCATCAGCTTTAAGTGCAGCTGCCAATGCAACACCCGAAGTGTCAGAACCACCACGACCTAGAGTCGTAGTGTTACCTTCGGCATCAAAGCCTTGGAAACCTGCCACTACAATGACACGTCCAGCGTCAAGGTTTGAAGTCAATACATCCGTATCAATCGCTTCAATACGCGCCTTGGTAAATGCGCTGTCGGTTTTAATACCGACTTGACGGCCTGTAAGTGATTTAGCTTCAACACCAATAGAGTTAAGTGCCATTGCTAACATAGAAATCGTTACCTGTTCACCCGTAGACACCATTTGGTCTAATTCGCGTGGATCAGGGGTTTCGGTAATGGCTTTCGCTAAAGCAAGTAGACGATTGGTTTCGCCACTCATTGCAGATACAACAACCACAACTTTGTGACCGTGATCATGCCAACGCTTTACACGACGAGCAACATTTAAAATGCGCTCTGGAGTACCCATTGAGGTACCGCCATATTTTTGAACGATTAATGCCATAACTATCCTTACCAAGTAAATAAGTCTAAAGACTTAAAGCACTTACACATATTTTAAGACCGCACTTCGGCGCGATTTTAATATACCACGTAGCTTATGAACTCCAAGGTAGGAGG
The DNA here is from genome assembly GCF_002018395.1 of Acinetobacter sp. ANC 5600. Taxonomy (NCBI): domain Bacteria; kingdom Pseudomonadati; phylum Pseudomonadota; class Gammaproteobacteria; order Moraxellales; family Moraxellaceae; genus Acinetobacter; species Acinetobacter sp. ANC 5600. The sequence continues at coordinate 46,140 of NZ_MVKW01000011.1, read as the reverse complement.
AGTTCAAATAGATACTTTGTGTCTGCAGGGGATTCACATGAACCCAGCCTTTTAGACTCCATTTTCATCATTTAGCCAGAGGTTGAATATTGGTTTCAACATGATGATTGAGTTTGCGCTTTCACGCATCAACAGTGTTTAAGCAGGATCCAGCATTAAAAAACACACTGCTTAAACCTGTTGATTTGCTCAAAGGAGGTGAGTCACTTTGAGCTATAGGACTTTTGGTCTTATTTTGCAGCTAACCATGCAACGAGGTCAGTCATTACCGCTTCAAGTTTGTCGCTATAAGGCGCACCACCTTGAGCCATATCAGGTTTACCACCACCTTTACCGCCAAGTTCTTGACCAAGGTGTTTGATGATGTCACCTGCTTTTACAGCAGCAGTGTATTCTTTAGCAACCGAAGCAATGAGGCTCACTTTGTCGGCATCAACCGCTGCGATCACGATCACAGCATTGTCTAACTTAGATTTCACACCGTCGTGCAAGTTGCGAAGTGATTTCGCATCTACACCTTGAACCGTGGTGATTAATGTTTTACGGCCAGCAATCTCTTGAACTTGACTCAATAACTCAGCGGCTTGGAAGCTTGCCAATTTTTGGTTCAATTGTTCAATTTGTTTTTGCAAGCTAGATGCTGTGTGAGACAAAGCTTCAACTTTTTCTAAAGTTTGATCTTTTTGCGCTTTCAGCAAATCGTTGATTGCATGAATGTCACGATCTGCTTTTTGCGCAGCTTCAACTGCCTTAGTACCCGTAACGGCTTCAATACGACGTACGCCTGCAGCAACACCGCCTTCAGATGTAATCTTGAATAGGCCGATGTCACCTGTGCGTTTTACGTGAATACCACCACAAAGTTCGATAGAGAAGTTTTTCTCATCTTTGGTTGTACCCATTGAAAGTACACGTACTTCGTCACCGTATTTCTCACCGAACAACATCATTGCGCCTTTTTCTTTGGCCGCATCGATGTCTAAAAGTTCAGTTGAAACAGCAGTATTGGCAATCACTTCGGCATTGACAATGCGTTCAATTTCTTGAAGCTGTTCAAATGAAACAGGTTGGTCATTGGCAAAGTCAAAACGTAAAAGTTCGCTTGCAACCAATGAACCTTTTTGCTGTACGTGCGTACCTAAAACTTGGCGAAGTGCTGCATGTAATAGGTGAGTTGCAGAGTGGTTGCGTGAAGTTGCTTCACGGATATCCGCTTTAACAATAGCCTCAACTGCTTGAGCTGCTTTTAAGTTACCCATGGTCACGATGCCTTGGTGTACAAAAGCGCCGCCTGATTTTTTGGTGTCTTGAACTTCAAAAATACCAGTTTCGTTTTTGAAGATACCTGTATCGCCAACTTGACCGCCACTTTCTGCATAGAAAGGAGTTTGGTTTAGAACGATCAGCGCTTCGTCACCTTCAAAAACTTCATCAACTTGTTCGCCATCTTTGTAGATTGCAACAATTTGACCTTGGCCTTGAGTTGCGTCATAGCCGTCAAATTGAGTCTCGCCTTCAACTTTGACAATTGAGTTGTAGTCGATAGCAAATTTACCAGCATCACGCGCACGTTGACGTTGAGCCGCCATTTCGACTTCGAAACCAGCTTCGTCAATGGTGAGATCACGTTCACGTGCAATGTCTGCTGTTAAGTCAGTCGGGAAGCCGTAAGTATCGTAAAGTTTAAATACAGTTTCGCCTGGAATCACTGAACCTTTAAGTTGAGCCAATTCGCTTTCAAGCAATTTCAAACCTTGCTCTAAAGTTTTTGCGAATTGTTCTTCTTCTTTCAAAAGCTGTGCTTCGATACGTGCCTGGTTAGCAGCAAGTTCAGGATAAGCAGCACCCATCACTTCGATTAACGGCTGCAACATTTTGTAGAAGAATGAACCAGTCGCACCCAATTTGTTACCATGACGTACTGCACGACGGATAATACGGCGAAGTACATAGCCACGGCCTTCGTTAGACGGGTTAACACCGTCTGCAATCAGGAAGCAGCAAGAACGTGCATGGTCAGCCACAACTTTAAGTGAAGCAGGGTATTCAACTGGTTTGTTTTCTGCTTGCGCTTTTGCTTCAAGTTCAGTGGTATCTAAACCAATAATTTCAGCAGCAGCTTTAAGTAGGTTTTGGAATAGATCAATTTCGTAGTTTGAGTTTACATGCTGTAAAACTGCAGAAATACGCTCAAGGCCCATACCTGTATCTACAGAAGGTGCAGGAAGGGCATGCAGAACACCATCAGCAGTACGGTTGAACTGCATGAATACGTTGTTCCAAATTTCGATGAAACGATCGCCATCTTCTTCAGGAGTGCCCGGTAAGCCGCCCCAAATGTGGTCACCATGGTCAAAGAAGATTTCAGAACATGGACCGCAAGGACCTGTATCGCCCATTGCCCAGAAATTATCTGAAGCGTATTTTTCGCCTTTGTTGTCACCGATACGGATAATGCGTGAAGCGTCTAGACCAATTTCTTTGTTCCAGATATCAAATGCTTCGTCATCTGTATGGTAAACAGTGGCATATAGTTTATCTTTTGGCAGACCTAACCATTTTTCGTTGGTTAAAAAATCCCAAGCAAATGTGATGGCATCACGTTTGAAGTAGTCACCAAATGAGAAGTTACCCAACATTTCAAAGAACGTGTGGTGACGTGCTGTATAACCAACGTTGTCTAGGTCGTTGTGTTTACCGCCGGCACGGACACATTTTTGTGAAGATGTTGCACGAACGTAGTCACGTTTTTCAAGACCAAGGAAGCAGTCTTTAAACTGGTTCATACCAGCATTTGTGAACAATAGTGTTGGGTCGTTGGCAGGTACCAGAGAACTCGACGCGACACGTGTATGCCCTTGCGATTCAAAGTAGCTTAAAAAAGCTTCGCGAATTTCAGCTGATGTCATAAAACGAGTACTCACAACCAAGTCTCTCCTAATTTCGATTTGGTAATAGCCTATCAAGCAAGTCTTACAAAATTTTCAAGCTGGCTTGAGATGCTGACATAAAATTTAAAAACGCTAAATTATAACGGAAAAAGGTGTAGTGACCAATGATTTTCGGCTATCTCTATGACTTTTTATATGTTTTAAATTTGGCACCTATATTTTTAGATTTTTAAACCTTTGGAACGCTGAAAGTATTCATTGATTAATCTAGTGAGCGTACTGTTGCGGCGTTTTATTTATATGTCTTGAAAGGTTTTAAAAGTTCAAATTCAACATGTTGATGAATGGTCTACATGAAGGTGTTTTGCATTTATATTTTTCAGTTCATTGGGAAAATTGCATGTTTGCATCCATTTTATTAAGAGTGATTGAACTTGATCTTGGTGCTGTACATGTTTAGTAAAGCTAATATTTGGATCTATACAGGTGCTAAAGTTTTATAAAAATAAAGCCCAATAAGCATTAAACGAATAAATGATAACGTTTTCATGTTGAAATCCATTAACATATAGATGCTTTATTTTTGTTTCAAAACGAAGGATTGGTCATGCAGCGAGTGGCAATTAATGGATTTGGTCGAATCGGACGCAATGTATTACGCGCTTGGTTTGAAAATCCAAAAGAATTTCATTATGAAATTGTTGCCATAAATGATGTCGCTGATGTGGAAACCATGGTGCATTTGTTTAAATATGACACCACGCATGGTCGTTTTGCAGGCCAAGTCGAAATTCTTGAACAAGATAGCGCTATTTTTCTAGATATCTCTTGTGCTCAAGCGCATCTCAAAGTGCAAGTTTTAAATGAAGCACAGCCGAGTCTTTTGCCTTGGCAGCAACTGAATGTCGATGTGGTACTTGAATGCACAGGTTTATTTAGATCGCGAGAGGCAGCCACACAACATATTGGTGCAGGTGCCAAACGTGTGATTATTGGTGCGGCGCCGTTTGACAGTGTTGATGCTGCGATTGTGTATGGTGTTAATCATCATGAAGTCAAAGCGACGGATCAAATTATTTCGAGTGTGTCGTGTACCACGCAGGCTTTGGTGCCTTTAGTCAAAATTATTGATGATGCCTTTGGTATAGACACAGCACTCATGACAGAAATTCATGCTGTGACTGCGGATCAGTCTGTATTGGATCATGCACATCGTGACTTACGTCGTGCGCGAGCTTCGGGTCAAAATATTATTCCAACGACGTCTTCAGCTCTAGGGGCATTGAAACGGGTCATGCCGAAAATGGAAGATCGAATCGATGGCTATTCGATTCGTGTACCGACTATCAATGTTGCTGCAATCGATTTAAGTTTTGTGTCCCAATCGCTTATCACCAAGCATGAGTTAAATGCAGTGTTAAGCAAAGCTGCACGTTTTGATTATCATGAAATTATGTCAGTAACCGATGAACCTTTGGTCTCAAGTGATTTTAATCATTCACCTTATTCATTGATTGTCGATTTGAATCAAACCATGGTGGTAGGAAAACAAGCAAAAGTTTTCGCATGGTATGACAATGAATGGGGTTATGCGAACCGCTTGCTCGATTTATGTGAAAGTTTTCATTCTCTATAAAAATTCAAACTTATCCAATATAGAAAACATCTACTAGCTTGTAGGTGTTTTTTATTTTCTAAAATTAGATGAAAAATCATGCTTAATGACCTACATATGGCTTGAAAATATTGAAAAACTTTAAAAAATATTCAAGCACAGCCGATTTATTGTTTAAGATGAAAGTCAAAGAAATATATAAAGAGTATTGAGCATGATGTTGATGTTACTTTGGGGATTTATTTTATTATTGGCGCTGGCGGTTATATTTTTAATTTGGCTACAGTTTAATCGTGACGTATCGCAATCTACCGCGCATGAAACCTTGCCACTTGAAGAAAAAGTGGTGCATTTAGAAGCCAACCTGAAAAAGACCTTGGAAATTATGCAAGATCTTGCAAAGAAAATGCATATCCAGCAAGAAGTATTAGATCAAACCACTCACAAATTACAGCAAGTTGAATTGCAAAATGCAGAGTTGGTGAACCTTTTGGCAAAAGTGATCAAGACAGACCAAAGCTAATCAAAAAAATACAAAAGACTGCCCACACCTCGATATCTGCATGAAGCATGTGATCTCAAGGTATGGGTATTTTTTATCCAATAAGATGATTCCTAATATTCATCATCATTGGGTTTAAATCGTAGTTCTTTCGTTATTCAAAACATGATCGCGTATTACTTAGTTAAATCAAAATTTGTCTTAATACTGCTGCTGAAAGCATGCTAATCACAACGGTAGGCAATAACGAAAAACGTGATGCTGCAAATAGGGTAATGGCTATCGCAATCAGATCGGCAGGATTATCTTTGACAAAATAGGGCGCAATCACTGATATCAAAACACAGCCGGGGACAACTTCCATAATTTGACGTTGTTTGTTGGTGAGGCTACGGTTTTTCAGTAACACATAACCCAAGATGCGGGTCAGGTAAGTGGTTAAGGCTATAAATAGAATCGCGATCAGGGTGCTAGTGTGGATCATGCATCATCTCCAATTAGGAAAAATGCAGAAGCAATACCCGTAACTGCGCCAATCGGAACATACCAGCCCGCGGGGAGATACAAATAAGCCAGAGATGCGGCAATCAAACTGACCAGCCATGGGCGCGCCGCTTTAAAGCCTTTCCACATACCACGCAGTAAAACAAGAAATACAGCAGGGAAGGCCATGTCAAAACCAAGTCGACTAATATCGCCAAGTATCGGCCCGATCATTGCCCCTAGCGTGGTAAAGCCAACCCACATCAGATATAGAGCACAGCACAAGCCTGCATAGAACATCAAACTAAAGGCGCGCTGAATTCCCAAAACATTAGATTTTTTTTGCGCATCAGCCAAACCCACAGCCCAACTTTCATCGCACATAAAAAATAAAGCGGTATAAACCGTACGATTCGGTAAATGTCGTAAATACGGGACAAGGCTCGCCCCCATTAATAGGTGCCGACTATTCACTAAAAACGTAATAAACATCAGCATGAGAATATTAGGGGGATTGGTCCAAACTTCTAAAATGGCAAATTCAGAACCACCTGCAAAGTTAAGACCAGTCAAAAGCGGTACTTCTAAACTAGAAAAGCCTTTATGTGTTGCCTGAGCACCCAAAACTAATGCAAAAGGAATAATGCCCAGCAGCATTGGAATAGATGTTTTTAGACCTCGTTTAAACTCAATAGAATGCTGTGAATGGGTGTGATTGAGTGTACTTTGTCTAAACATCAACATGACGTTTTCCATGAAGCGAGATCAAAAGCAATATTTTATGAATATCTGAGCAGCATTTGGCAGCTATTTTATGGAAGATTGCTTTTATTGTGCAATAAAATTGCTAAAATAAAGATTATTGTGAAATTTAGTGCCTTTATTGATGGATCAGATAGATAAACGCATTTTGCAAGCATTACAGCAAAATGGAAAACTACAAAATAATGAATTGGCCCAACTAGTTGGTTTATCACCTTCGCCGTGTTTGAGACGGGTTAGGCAACTAGAAGATGAAGGCTATATTGAGAAATATGTGGCTTTACTGAATCAGTCAAAATTGAATTTAAGTTTAACTGTATTTGCGCGGATTTGGCTAAAAGGTCAAGATGCAAAAACCGTGAATGATTTTGTCGCAGCGATTCAAACGATGCCTGAGGTGGTTGAATGTCAACTCATGGCAGGGGATTGTGACTTTTTCTTACGTATCGTCGTGGCAGATTTAGAAGCCTATCGAAAGTTTCAGATTCATCATTTAACGCAGATTGCCAGTGTGCAAAATGTAAAAACAGAGATACCGTTACAGGCCGTTAAACAAACTACAGCGCTTCCATTGGATTGATGGTCGTGTCTTAAATTAAGTTATTGAGCCTGATCATATTTATAACTTTGTTTAAAACTTCATCTATAGAAAGCAGGGTGCTGATTATTTTTTATCAAATGGTTAAGAAAATAACGTTCACAGGATTTTAAAATCTAAGCATAAACATGTATTTAGTTGAAAAAGTTAAAGCTGTAAATGAAGTAATGAATGCTGAATCATCTTTTATGAAAAAGTCGTGTGCAAGCGTAAAACTATCGTGCTAAACTAGGAGAAATCGGGTGTGCTCCCGATTTTTTTATGCGGATTTGTTCCGCGCTGACAAGAATTTAGGTTTACAACATGCCCATTTCAGAGACATGGTTATTACCTGATGGTGTAGCTGATGTACTGCCAGAACAGGCGCAAGTGATTGAATCTTTGCGTCGTGAAGCATTAGATTTCCTCGCATCTCGAGGTTATCAGTTGGTGTACACGCCATTCATTGAATACATCGAATCTCTATCTTCTCTTTCAGAATCGAATCAAGATTTAGACTTAGCCACTTTTAAAGTGATCGATCAACTTTCAGGTCGTTTGCTTGGTGTGCGTGCCGATATGACACCACAAGTGGCTCGTATTGATGCGCATGTACATCCTGTCGAAGGTGTAGCTCGTTATTGCTACGCTGGTACAGTACTACATACTAAGCCACAGGGTTTTAATACCACACGTGCACCTTTACAGTTAGGTGCAGAATTATTTGGTTCAGACAGCATTGATGCTGACGTTGAACTGATTGATGTCATGATCAACTTGCTTGCTAAAGCAGGTCATGCAGATGGTATCCATCTTGATTTAGGGCATGTCGGTTTATTCCGCAGCATGGTGAAACAAGCTGGCTTGAGCAAAGCAGTTGAACGTCAGTTATCTGACTTGTATCAACGTAAAGCTCTACCTGAACTTGCTGAATTCACACAAAGCATTCCAAATGGTGCTGACTTCTATACATTAGGTCGTTTTGCAAGTGATTTAGATGCGTTACAAGCAAATTTAAGTGCTGAAGTTTTAAATAACGAAGCATTTAAACTTGCATTTGATGCAGTGAAATCGACACAAGCCGCAATTCAGGTGCGTTGGCCAGAACTACATATTGGTATCGATGTGGTTGAACTTCGTTCATATCACTATCACACTGGTTTAATGTATGCCGTATATGCGCCAAACCGCGCTGCGCCATTGGCTCAAGGCGGTCGCTATGATGGTATTGGTGAACACTTCGGTCGCGCGCGTCCAGCGACAGGTTTCTCTTGTGACTTATATGCATTAACTGCAGGTCAAGTTCAGAAAAGCCAAGTTTTGGTTGCACCAAAAGGCATCGAAGCAGATTTATTAAAGGCAATTGAGGCAGCACGTACCGAAGGATTCAGTGTTGTTCAATTGTTAGGTAATGATGATTTAAGCTCAGCACCGTATGCAACGCACCAGTTGGTGAATGCAAATGGCGAGTGGACAATCAAACAAATTTAATCTCGGATGTGCCTGCGGGCACACACGTTTTTTCCAATTTTAACAGCATGATGCAATGAGGCTATTATGGGCAAGAATGTTGTGGTACTTGGTACCCAATGGGGCGACGAAGGTAAAGGTAAGATCGTCGACCTGCTCACAGATCAAGCGGCTGCGGTAGTTCGCTATCAAGGTGGACACAACGCAGGTCATACACTTGTGGTTGGTGGTAAGAAAACTGTATTACACCTCATTCCATCTGGTATTTTACGTGACAACGTATTGTGCTTAATTGGTAATGGTGTTGTTTTATCACCTGAAGCTTTAATCCACGAAATGGAAGTTTTAGAAAAAGAAGGCGTGCCTGTACGTGAACGTCTACGTATTTCTCCAAACTGTCCATTGATCCTTCCACACCATATCGCACTTGACCAAGCACGTGAGAAAAAACGTGGTAATGCGAAAATTGGTACAACAGGTCGTGGTATCGGTCCTGCATACGAAGACAAAGTGGCTCGTCGTGCAATCCGTGTTGCTGACTTGGTTCGTGGTGGTGCTCATCTTAAAGCTCAACTAGAAGAGCTTCTTGAATACCATAACTTCCAATTGACTCAATTCTTCGGTGTTGAAGCAGTTAAAGTTGAAGATGTGATCGCTCTATGTGACGAATGGCGTAAAGTCATCGAACCTATGGTGATGGACGTTACTGGCGAACTTCATGCTTACCGTAAAGCGGGTAAGAAAATCATGTTTGAAGGCGCGCAAGGTTCACTTCTTGACGTTGATCACGGGACATATCCGTATGTAACTTCTTCAAATACAACAGCTGGTGGCGTAAGCTCAGGTTCAGGTCTTGGTCCATTACACCTTGACTATGTATTGGGTATTACTAAAGCGTACACAACTCGTGTAGGTGCAGGTCCGTTCCCAACTGAACTTGTTTATGATGCTGCTAACGATGTTGGTGATGCGATCGGTAAACACTTGGGTACTGTAGGTTCTGAATTTGGTGCGTCTACTGGCCGTCAACGTCGTTGTGGTTGGTTCGATGCTGAAATTCTACGTCGTTCAGTAGAAGTAAACTCACTTTCTGGTATTTGCTTAACTAAACTAGACGTTCTAGATGGTTTAGAAGAAGTGAAAATCTGTGTAGGTTACGAAGCAGCTGATTCTGGTTGTGTAGGTTCTTCTGATGCGCTTGCATTTGAAACTTTAAAACCGATCTACGAAACTATGCCAGGTTGGTCTGAGTCTACTTTCGGTGCGAAATCACTAGATCAATTGCCACAAAATGCAATTAACTACGTGAAACGTTTAGAGCAATTGATTGAATGTCCAATCGACATCATTTCAACTGGTCCAGACCGAGATGAAACAATCGTATTACGTCATCCATTCGACGCATAATGTTGTTGAATTAAGATGTAAAAGCCTCGCGAAAGCGGGGCTTTTTTATATAACGAAGAATACAACTTCAAAAAAGTTGATTAAATTTAAATGATGGAAAAATAAAGATTTTGAAAAAATAAGCATAAAAATATTGAGTCAGTCAATTTTTTGTATATATTTGACACTCTTTATAAATAACTAGAGATCATGATGAATTATAAAAAATCTTTGGCATGCTTTGCCGTAGCAGCTTCTTTATCAGGTTGTACCACGATTGCTGATCTTGCAGGTGCTGATTCTGCATCTTTGAACTTACAGGCAACACAGTCTTATAACGCAATGCTGAAAGACGCTCAGACCAAACAAGTGCTCGATACCAAGTCTGCGACTTATCAAAAAGTAAACCGTGTTTTCTGGAAAATGAAACCATTTGCAGATCAGATGAATCAAACGGGTCAGGCTTTTGATTGGAAAGTTGCCGTGATCAAGTCTAAAGAAATCAATGCCTATGTTGCACCCGGCGGGAAAGTTGTTTTCTATACAGGAATCGTCGAAACCCTCAAACTGACGGATGATGAAGTCGCAGCAATCATGGGCCACGAAATGGTGCATGCCTTAGAAGAACATGCAAAAAATAAAATTGGCGCTTCAGCACTGACCAATCTTGCGGTGAGTATCGGTTCACAATATGTAGGCAATGCTGCAGGCGGCTATGGTGCAACCTTGCTTGATTTGGGTAGTCAGTTCGGTGTGGGCTTACCGTATTCACGTAATTTGGAAAGCCGCGCGGATAAAGGTGGCCTAGTGATGATGGCAAAAGCTGGATACAACCCAGAAGCAGCGATCTCGTTGTGGAAAAAAATGAATGCAAATGACAACAGTGGCAATGATGCACTGAGCAAATTTATGTCTACACACCCAAGCAATAATGACCGTATTGCTGCTATGCAAAAAATGATGCCAGAAGCACAGCAATATTATAAAAATGCGACACCTTCGAGTGTGCGTCGTTAATATCGGCTGTTTTCAAGACTAAAGTTGCATTTTAGTACGCTATACACATTGTGTTGAGTTGCTAAAATGCAATTTGAATTTGGAAGAGAAGTGCAGGATGCAAAAGAATATTTCGACCACCATTTTTTATTCTTTATTATTTGCGATGGGGGGAGCACCTACCATTGCCATGATGATTATTCGTGCCCAAACTCAAGACCCTCAATTGATTTATCAAGCTCTAATTGGTTTGTCGGTGATTATTGCATGTATTCTTGTACCTATAGTTTTGATACAAAATGCTGTCCTATTTTTTAAGCGAAAAAATGTGCAGTTAGAAGAAAAAATCAAGCCATTAATGCATGTGTATTTAGGCTTGAATGTGGTTTGTTTAATCTATTGGTTGGTTCTTCAATTTTCAGCTTAAAAAAATTACATAATTACTATTATAAGTCGCTATAACTTCGTTTTAAGCTCCGAACCATAAGAATATAATATCCATAAATTCACTTATATTTTAATGGTCTGGAGTATCCTTAATGAAAAAAATTATTCTAACGAGCCTGTGTATGGCCGGTGTAATGACGATTTCAGGCTGTGCGACAGTGGCAGATATGGCAGGAGCGGATACTGCTACATTGAACGCGCAAGCAACACAAAGTTATAACAAAATGGTGACAGATGCGCGTTCTAAAAATCAGCTCGATACCTCTTCGAGTACATATAAGCGCATTAATACTGTATTCCAAAAACTGCGTCCTTATGCAGACCAAATGAACCAAACGGGTCAAGCGTTCCAATGGCAATTGGCGGTCATGAAATCTGATCAAGTCAATGCCTTTGTCGCTCCAGGCGGTAAAGTTGTATTTTATACAGGTATCGTCAATAAACTGAATTTAACCGATGCAGAAATTGCAGCAGTTATGGGACATGAAATGGTCCATGCTCTTGAAGAGCATGCAAAAAGTAAATTGGGAGCGCAAGCCTTAACTGATCTTGCATTGAATATTGGTTTAAGTGCGGCAGGTAATAATGTCGGTCAATTGGGTACTGCGGCCGCGCAGTTGGGTAGTCAAATTGGTATAGGTCTGCCTTATTCACGTTCTTTGGAAAGCCGTGCAGACCAAGGTGGCTTAATGTTAATGGCACGTGCAGGTTATAACCCACAAGCGGCGATTACGCTTTGGGAAAAAATGAATAAGCTTGAAGGTGCGGGAGGTTCATCATTCCTGTCTACGCATCCATCAAACTCACAACGTATTGAAGCGATGCGTAAAAATCTACCCGCAGCGCAGCAGATTTATAATCAACGTCGTTAATTCATAAGAATTAATTATCCGTTTTAAAAAAGCAGGCCGTGGCCTGCTTTTTTGTATTTAATAGTTTGAAAAGTTCTTATATGGCATACCTATATCAGGCGCAATAAAAAAGGCAAAGTAAAAACTTTGCCTTTTTGCATTAGAGATCAGAAGATCTTAGTGGTGGTGACCGCCTGCACCGTGTACGTGACCGTGTTCAAGTTCTTCAGCAGAAGCCTCACGGATTTCAACGATTTCAACTTCGAAAGTTAAATCTTGACCAGCAAGTGGAAAGTTTGCATCAACAACAACGTTGTCGCCTTCAACAGCTTTAACTGTCACGATTTGAACGCCATCATCAGTTTGAGCTTGGAATTGCATACCTGGTTGGATGTTGTCCACGCCTTGGAACATTTGAGCAGGAACTTCTTGAACGAGATCAGGGTTGTATTCGCCATAACCTTCGGCAGCAGGTACAGTTACAGTGAATTTTTCACCAACTGTTTTTCCTAAAAGAGCTTTTTCAAGACCTGGAATGATGTTACCAGCGCCGTGCAAATATGCTAGTGGCTCACCTTGAGATTGGTCGAGAGTTTCACCCTCTGCATTAGTCAATGTGTAGTGGAAAGAAACCACAGAGTTATTTGCAATAGCAGTCATGTTATTGATCCATTCAATTTTTTAAGGGTTACATCATAAAGTGAAATTGCACTTTTGTAGACTAAATTTATCAAAAAAATGCAATTTTTAAATGTTTATGATGATTTTTTCATTAATCGGGGCAAATCTGTAAATTTCAATGCAATTTAATTTTAGGCGCAATTTTTCGTGTAACAAAATCTTTAGCCGTTAATAGTCCTGCATGTGCGTAGCCGTAAATTGTGGCTTGATGCATTCGATAAAGTGAAACGTACATTGATTTGGCAACAAAGCCTTGAACATTGACCTGACCTAAAAGTTCACCAACCGCTTTATGCTTGCTTAATGAGACTAGGGAGCCTTTGTCTGAAAATACGAACATTGGGAGTTGTTGACCACGGATACGCGCCTTTAAACAATCCACGAGAAATGACGCTTGTTGGCTAGCAACTTGAGCGCGTGGGCCGAGGACAGGCTCATCTGCACGCGGTTGGCAATGTGCACAATCACCAAACGCGAAAATATCTGGGTGTGCCTTAGTTTGTAATGTTGCATATACACTTAAACGCCCCATGCGGTCTTTTTCAAAGCCTTCAAGTTTAGAAATTACTTCTGGTGTTTTAATGCCTGCCGCCCAAACTTTTAGTTCGGCTTTAATTTTGCTTCCATCATTAAAATAAACATGTTCAGCATCGACTTTTTCCACACGTTTAGAGGTTAAGACCTCAATTTTCATGCGTTGTAATTGCTGCTGTGCATGCTCGGCCATTTTTTCAGGGAGTGCAGGCAGAATCCGATCAGCACCTTCAATCAAATTGATCTGTACGCTTTGAGGATGAATTTTATTTAAACCATATTTATAAAAATTATTTTTTGCTTCAACCAATTCTGCTGAAAGTTCAACACCCGTTGCACCTGCGCCAATAATGGCAATTTTCAACTCACGTGCTGTATTACTATTTTGTGCATCCAAATACAACTGTAAGAGATCTTGTTGGAAGATTTCAGCTTGTTGCAGGCTGTCCAAATAGTGACAATGTTCATACACGCCCGGCGTGTTGAAATCGTTGGAAACTGAGCCTAAAGCAAGAACAAGGGTGTCATAACTCAGTTGCAGTTGTTCTTGAGTAGATTCATATTTACCTTGTTGGACTTTGCTAAGCTGAATGGTTTTTTCAGCAGGATTGATATCTTCAAACTTAGCCAAGACAAATTCATAATGATGCTTCGCAGCATGCGCATAATAGTTAATTTCTTCTTCACTAACCGACATTGTACCTGCGGCAATTTCATGTAAGAGGGGTTTCCAGACATGCGTGAGTTTCATGTCAACAAGGGTAATGCGCGCTTTCTTTTTTTTACCGAGTAAATCACCGAGTTGGGTAACCAGTTCTAAACCACCGGCACCACCACCGACAATAACAATATGGTGTAACTTGGAGTGATCAGCGTTATTCATTGAATTACCTATTTTATTATTGTTGAAAAAAAGAAGATGGCACGAGTATGCCATCTTCTTTTTTGCACGAATAACGAATTGTCTTACAAGTTACATAATCACATCATTGACCTAAAGGGTAGGTTTTAACTTCTGCTGAATCAGTATTAAAGATGCTAAAAAGGCCTTTGATCCACATCATGAAACGCTCAAAAACATTGGCTTCTTCAATTTGTACGTCATCTTCAATATCAAAGGTATTAATCAGTTGGTTATTTTGATAAACCGTAACGGTCGCTAATTTCATCACTTCAGCCAAAGGCGCAGTAAGTTCTTTTTCCTTCACTTCAACACTCAATTTAGTCTGCGTTTCATGAAGTGGTTCAATGGCTTGAATTTGACCATTGCCGGTATTTAAAAGAATACGTTGCTGCGTAGGGTCAAACGCTTTTAAATCGATGGCATAAGCTTGATCATAAAGTGAAGTAGTAATCAGCTTAGGTTGTTGAGTTTCCACCTTAAACATTTTCAAGGTTGATTTAACCACAGGTAATTCTGCAATTAATTGCTTATCTTTGATTGCAACTTCATTACGTGTATAGGTATAAGCCAAGTTCATGAGGTTGTGTGCTACTTCTGCACGTTTTAATCCACTTTTTGCCCCTAATACCACAACAATCAAACGACGTTCTGGCGCGTCAGGATTCGCGATCAAACGGTTGGCTGTTAAAGCTAAATTATAACCTGCAGCTTTAGTAAAACCTGTTTTTAAACCATCCACGGTAGGATCTTGTTTGAGTAAAATATTAGTTGCATGGTGGAAACGGTGATTATAACTAAAACTTTGTTGTTTAGAATAATTCAAATAGTCAGGTGTTTCAGTCACCAGTGCTTGCCCTAAACGTGCAAGGTCAGCCGCCGATGAATAATGTTCTGGCATGGTAATACCGGCTGGATTTTGAAAATTGGTATCATTCATGCCCAAAGCTTTAGCTTCTTTGTTCATGCGTTCAATAAATTTTGGAATATCACCAGAAATGCGTTCAGCTAAAGTCACAGCGGCATCATTGGCAGACATGACCACAAGACCTGCCAAAAGCTGATCAACTGAAATTTGTTCGCCTGTTTTGAGATACATTTGTGATTCATCCCATTGAACCACTTGTACAACTGGGGTTGCGGTTAGGATTTCATTTTTCTTTAAATGACCTGCTTTAATTTCCTTTAGAGCAATATAAGCCACCATCATTTTGGTAAGTGAAGCAGGGGCACGCTGAACATGGCTATTATGTTCTGCAATCACCTGACCCGACTGAGGGTCTAAAATGGTCCAAGCTTCAGCTTCAACGGTTTCAGGGACAATATTTAAAAGGGCAGCATTTGCTATCGTGGAGCATAGAAAACTAAGCAGCGCGATGAGGTAGATCACGTGTTTCAATGAGGTTCCTTAACCAACCATTCCGTTGGTGGTAAAACGAAAAAATTTTTAGGCATGCTATGCCTTTTTTTTTCTGCTGACTAGTCATAATTGTAGACAATTACGACAGTTCCGCATTCAGTTGTAAAAAATGTTAATCTAATTGATAAGTTATCTTTTACTAATTTTATATCGCCCATTATGTTGCATTATCAAATCGAATTTGACGATTATCGTCAGCATCTAGTCCATGTCACTGCACGTTTTTTGGCAAATCCAACACAGGTGCTTTCTTTACCAACTTGGATTCCCGGAAGTTACTTAATCCGAGAATTTTCGAAGCATATCGAAGCTGTTCGAGCTTATGATGAAGATGGGCGTTTGTTACAAATTGAGAAATTTGAAAAAAATAAATGGCGCTTATTCAATACAGATCATGAGTTGATCACGGTTGAATATGATGTATATGCCTTCGATTTGTCGGTCCGTGGTGCTTATGTTGATCAAAGCCGTTTATACGTCAATCCAGCTTGCGCATGTTTAGGTTTAGTTGACCAAGAACATACAGCCATTGAGGTTGAAGTTTTCTTGCCACCCGAGTTAAAGCATTTCCAACTTGCGACAGGATTAAAGTCAAAAAGTTTAGTGAAAGGTCGTTATACCTTATATGCAGATAACTATGCTCAGTTGATTGATGCACCGTTTGAACTGGCGGAACAAACTCGTTTCAGTTTTGAAGCCAACGGCATTCCACACGAATTTGTGGTTTCGGGCAAACATGCCATGAACGCACAGCGTATGCAGCAAGACATCGAAAAAATTTGTTCGACAGAAATTTCTATGTTTGGTTCAGCACCATTTAAAGACTATACCTTTATGACCATGGCAACGGCGAATAGCTATGGTGGTTTGGAACATCCAAACAGTACGAGTTTAATTAGCCCGCGTGATGATTTACCAAAAGCTAATGAACCTGTAGAACCATCAGCAGATTATCAACGTTTTTTAGGTTTATGCAGCCATGAATATTTCCACTCATGGTTGGTAAAATTTATCCGTCCAGAAAACTTTGTGAATTATGACCTCAACAAAGAAGGCTATACCTCTTTGCTTTGGATTTTTGAAGGTTTCACATCGTATTATGATGATTTGATCTTGCTGCGTAGCGGTGTGATTAATCAGGATTCTTATATCAAGCTTTTAAAAGCACAAATTGATCGCTATTTGCAAAATCCGGGTCGTGAAATTCAAACCGTTGCTGAATCAAGCTTTGATGCATGGGTGAAATTCTACCGTCAGGATGAAAACTCAAATAATGCAGGTACCAGTTACTATAATAAAGGCTGCCTCGTGGCGCTGTGTTTAGACCTTGGCTTACGCCTACGTGGTTCAAGTCTTGATGCCTTAATGCGTAAGCTATATGAAAATGCACAAAATGGCATTCAAGTCAATGAACGGACTATTTTCAATTTATGTAATGAATTAACAGGTGATGATTGGTTAGAACAAATCAATCATTTGATTAATACTACAGATGAATTGCCGTTAGATCAGTTATTCCCTGAGTTTGGCTTAAGTTATACGCTAAAAAATGACAAATCATTGCCATTTGGTCTAAAACTTGCTGATAAGCCTGAAGGAATGTTGGTTCAGTCCGCTCGTCGTGATGGTGCAGCTGCAAAAGCTGGCTTGTCTGCGAACGATGTGATTATTGCAATTGATGGTCTAAAAGCAACCGTTAAATTGGCAGAAAAATATGCCAAGCAAGACGGAACTTATACCGTACTAGCATTCCGCCGTGATGAGCTGATGAGTTTTGAAGTGAAAGCTGCAGGTTCAGAATTAACTGAAGTTGAACTTAAAGTGGAAGATCAGGCTAAAGCGGAGAAGTGGTTGAAGGCTTAATGCAAATCTAATTAACTTGTTAGATAAAACCCATACACTCGTATGGGTTTTATTGTTGAAATTCTAATTGATTAGTATTTTGTCGGCATTTATTCTTGCCCATAGTCATTAAAACATTCATGTACTGAACGTATTAAATTACTTTAAAAATTTGAGCTTTAATTTCTATCGAATAAAATTTTTAATTAATAGATAACAGCTTTTTTTGCATGACATTTATAAAAACTCAGTTCTTGAGATTTTGCCCTCAAATCTTCTGCAAGTTGTTGAGTCACGATTTGTTCAATATGTTGAGCATTTAATTTTGGCTTGATATATGCAGCTTCAGTAATCTGCCCAATAGTTTTACGTTGTATTAATTCGAGATCTAAATAATTTTGAATAATTTCATCTTTTTCAGAATATTCACGACAAACTGAAATAACAATGCGACCGGTTTGGATTGATTCGGATAACATCGTTGCACTATCTTCAGTAACAAAAATATATTCACTTCGCTTTAACACATCGCAAATAGAAGTTTTAGAACAAGTATTCACAAGCTCAATATTTTTATCTTTTAACATTTGAATCACATGTTCTGATAACGCAGGTGTTCTACGAGAACATACGACTGACGCCTGAATTTGATGGTGATCTGCGAATTGAACAAATTGCTGAATCATCTCTTCAAAGTCTTGATGGGTAAAAGGGTACTCTTTTGTCGGTCCACCAATTAACAGGCATGCTTCATGATTCGACGGAATATGCGCTAAGCGAGTAATTTTAGAAGGTACAGCACCTGTAGGAATAATGATTTGTCTACCAGAATGATCTTCTGGAATCGTTGTAATAGTCCAATCAATAAGTCGCCAATTAAATTTACGTGTACCGCCTGCATAAATAAGTGGGATATTGAAACGTTGAGATAAATAAGCGGCATAAATTAAATTAGGCATACCTGAACAGACGATAACGTCGGTATGCTCTAAATTTCTTGGCAAGAATTTAAAGTATAAACGCCCGAGCGTGCGAAACAAATTCGGGAAATTAGACAGTTTCTTAAAAACGCTCACTGTACGCTTAGGTAAAGTAGGAATTGCAAACTGCTCAGATTGTAGATAAAAGCGCTTCTCAATCATTTCACTCACAGCGAGAGCAGGATTTAAATGTCCAATTCGGTTGTCATGAATAATTAATACTTTGCTTCTATTGTGTGTAGATGTGCTGCTCATTTTTGAAGTTCAAATAATCAACGTTTATATTGTTATAACTTATTATAGTGTCGAAATATGAAAATAATCTTAAATAATTGTTAGGTTTATAAAAAAATGTAAAGGCCTACGTAGATTGTAGGCCATTTTTGAAGCTTTTTATCAACGTCCGTTACGACCGCGGCCACGAGGGGCTTTAGTATTCGGACGAGTTGTGCCATTGGTACGGCGTTTGGGTTTTTCGCTCTCATCCATTTGCCAGATACGTTTTGTACCTGACTTTTTCACTGAGCCATCTTTATTCTTACGAACCATTGGCTTACCACCTGTACCGCCTGGTTTTTTCACATAAGAGCGCGAACGGTAAGGTTCTTCTGCAGGTACATTTTGAAAGTCAGGGTACAGTAAAGGCTCAATTTCTTTGGTTTCACCTGGTTCTAAACCCAATTGAACTAAATCGATGGCACCAATACGTGTACGAATTAAACGTAAAGTCGGGAAACCTACTGCTGAAGTCATACGACGAACTTGACGGTTACGGCCTTCGCAAATTTGGATTTCAACCCAAGAGGTTGGAATGTTTGCACGGAAACGTACAGGAGGATCACGATCCCATAACCATTCTGGCTGTTGCACTTTAATGGCTTTGGCTGGCAAAGTCATACCATCTTTTAGCTCAACGCCTTTACGTA
Organism: Acinetobacter sp. ANC 5600; assembly: GCF_002018395.1. NCBI lineage: Bacteria > Pseudomonadati > Pseudomonadota > Gammaproteobacteria > Moraxellales > Moraxellaceae > Acinetobacter > Acinetobacter sp. ANC 5600. Next base: position 26,876 of record NZ_MVKW01000011.1, on the reverse strand, counting down.
ATTGTTCAAGCGCTTCTTCTGTGATGTCGCCATCGACTTGCACTAAGTAGGTTTTGAACTTTTTATTTTCAGGATTGGTGATGTACTGATTTAAACCACCATGATCGGTTAAAAATACCAAACCTTCGGAGTCCATATCTAAACGACCTGCAATACGTAGACTAGGATCGTCCACGAAGTCAGATATGGTCATATGCGCTTCGTCTTTACGGAATTGGGAGAGCACGTCATATGGCTTGTTTAAGATGACGATTTTCATAGGAAATAACTTCTATTAAATACAATAATTCAAATTGGTTAAGATTTATTCAATAGGGAAATGCAGTTATTTCCCATCTAAATCTCAAAAAAGGTAGATTTGCTTTAGAGTATTATGCGTGAAGCGCAATTAAAAGTCTTATCAAACAGCAATTATTTTTTCACTCGCTTCTCAGGGAGGATCATAAAAATGGGTTATCAAAAGATCGTCGTTCCAGTGGATGGGACAAAAATTACAGTAAATTCAGACTTATCATTCAATGTTCCCAATAATCCAATTATTCCATTTATTGAAGGCGATGGTATTGGTGTTGATATCACTCCAGTGATGAAAACCGTGGTGAATGCCGCAGTACAAAAAGCTTATGGTGGAAAACGTGCCATAGAATGGATGGAAGTCTATTGTGGTGAAAAAGCCAATAAAATTTATGGCACCTATATGCCCGAAGAAACCTTTGAGGCTTTACGCGAATTTGTGGTTTCAATTAAAGGGCCGTTAACGACGCCTGTCGGTGGCGGTATTCGTTCGCTAAATGTTGCACTACGTCAAGAATTAGATCTCTACGTCTGTGTGCGCCCAGTACGTTGGTTTAAGGGCGTTCCTTCACCTGTTCAGCATCCTGAACGTACAGACATGGTGATCTTCCGAGAGAACTCAGAAGATATTTACGCAGGGATCGAATGGAAAGCAGATTCGCCTGAAGCCAAGAAAATGATCAAATTTCTCAAAGAGGAAATGGGCGTCACTAAGATTCGCTTTGAGGAAAATTGCGGTATCGGTATTAAGCCTGTATCTAAAGAAGGTTCTCAGCGTTTGGTTCGGAAAGCTATTCAATTCGCCATTGATAACGATAAGCCGAATGTCACCTTAGTGCATAAAGGCAATATCATGAAATATACCGAAGGTGCGTTTAAAGAGTGGGGTTATGAAGTCGCACTTGAGCGCTTTGGTGGTGAATTGCTAGATGGAGGTCCTTGGGTCAAAATAAAAAATCCGAAAACTGGCAAAGAGATCGTGATTAAAGATGCGATCGCAGACGCTTTTTTACAGCAGATTCTGATGCGTCCGACCGATTATTCAGTCATTGCTACCCTAAATTTAAACGGTGACTATATTTCAGATGCTTTGGCGGCCGAAGTTGGCGGTATTGGTATTGCACCGGGTGCCAATATTGGTGGCGCTGTGCAAGTATATGAAGCGACACATGGCACAGCGCCTAAATATGCGGGTCAAGATAAAGTAAACCCAGGTTCTATTATTCTGTCTGCAGAAATGTTGCTGCGAAATATGGGCTGGACAGAAGCTGCAGATCTAATTATTAAAGGTATTGCAGGGGCGATTGAAGCCAAAACAGTGACCTATGATTTTGAACGACTCATGCAAGGTGCAAAACTCTTGCGTTGTTCGGAGTTTGGACAAGCCATCATTGAGCATATGGACTAACTTTATTTGCCAATCTAGGTGTAAAAAATGCTAGGTGAAAAAAGGACTGAATGATTCAGTTCTTTTTTAGGACTAAACATTAAAAACACAGAATCATAGCTTCTCAATACCATTCAAAAAACAGCACTCAAAAGGTGACTTCATGCAATCAATCAGATGGTCTGGCATGCTTGTCATGTTACTAAAAGTTTAAAACCACACTATTCGAGTGAACTTAAGTAATGCAGAAAATAGAGGGGGATTGATTTCAAATTAATTATTCTCCAGAAATTTTACAATGACGTAATTCGAAACATTTATCGGGTTGGTTCCATGAAAATTAGCGGTACATTGGTTGTTGTCCTTTAGTAGATGTACATCTAGTAACAGTACATTGTGACACTTATGATGATATGGAGAAATGAAATGTCTCGTAAACAGCATCAACAAAACCAACAAACTGATCAACAGCTGCAAAATGATCAGCAACAGCAACAGCAACAGCAACAGCAACAGCAACAAGACCAAAAGAAACAGAAACAACAGCCGCATCAACGAAATCAGCGTCAACAACATCGTTAATAGGCGAAATACTTTGTGAATCAAAGTTCATTTGGCCGAATGGTTGTTAATTGATCGAAATTTAAGTTTTATACGTAGACGAGAAGGAGATGAATTTGTCTAAGAAAACCAAATCACTTAAAAAGGAAATTAAAGCGAGGTTGAACAAAATTTCAAAGCATAATTCTGCTTTGAAAAAGTTAAAGAAAAAGCTGAAAAAAGCTTAGTCCATTCACGATTTATCAAAAAGAAAAGACCTATTTAAATAGGTCTTTTCTTTATATACATGATTGGTGATGTAGTTGAATGTCTTGTGATCTACCTAGACGAGATGCTTACTTAATTTTGCTGTTCGAGTGAACCAAAAGAGTTGCATTGTTCCAATGCAGAGTACGCATGCGGCCAAAATAAATTGCTGTGAATAATCAATACCAATTCGCTGTAAAAAACTAAAGCTTAAACCACCGATCAATTGAATAGATGCAAAGCACAGAGTTGCAATGCTCCAGAGCTTTTTATAGGCGCTACCATAGATTTGCAAAATGGTATAAGAGGTGAGAAAAACCACTGCTGGATTGAGCAAGCCTGTCGCAAAAGAAGATAAAAAAGTAAAAAGTGGATGGATATTAATAATCGCTATAAAAATCGCGAAGACATAACAGCTATATAAAATTTTAAGAGCGCTAATATTTCCCAGTTTTTGTGCTAGGCAGTAAGCAACAAATGCCCCTAAAGCACTCCCTAGACCATATAAAATCCAATTGAAATTGATCCCGATCGGGCTGAGGTGTAGGGTGTGAGTTAAATAGTCAATCCAAAATAATGAATGCGGCACGTAAGCAAAAGCACTGGTGCTATACACGATTAAGAGACAATAGAAAATTTCGTCGACTTTATGTTCTACAGCTGGAATTGCAGTGAGTGTTGTGAGCTGTGATTTAAAACTCTTCAAAAGCACGCTGATTAAAATACAAATCAGGGCTGAAAAAGAAAACAAAATCAACCAAGCCCACATTGTCGAAATATCTTGGATGTAAGGCAAAAATAGCGTTGCCATTAACACCCCTAAGCCAATACCACTGAAACCAATAAAGTTGATTTTAAAGCGGTCTTGAAGTTGTGAACATTGGGCCACGACACTTGGGGAGAGGATCATTAGTAAGCCGCCGCTGATCCCTGAAATAACGCGCCAAGTGCTATACCAAAGTTCTGAAAAACCTGAAAATGCACAACTGAGTAAACTGAGTGTCCCTGCAATAGCTGCGAGTTGGATGTAGCTCACCATACTTTTATTTTGGGGTAATTTCATGGCCCAAAATGCACCGATCAAGTAGCCGAGCAAATTGGCACTGCCTAAGATGCTGGCAAAACTTGGGCTCCAACCAAATGCTTCACGGGTTGAAGGGAGGAGTGCGGTATAGGAAAAACGTAATATCCCGATGCCTAGGCACATGCTTAGACAGAGAAATAGGCTCAGTTTAATTTTGTTAGAGAACATCCTGTACTCATGTATTTTTATGATTGGTTAAAAAATAACATGAATAGGCTATAGAAAAATCAACAGATCTTAAAGTTTTGACTAAGGTCTAAGCTAAAAATTAATTCTTAAAAACTTAACTATTCAAAAAGATAGCTGTGGTGTGCGTACAGTAAGAAATCAAATTTAAAGATACAGTAATAAAAAACCGTACATGGCGTACGGTTTTTTATTTTTAAAGCACTTATGAATTAACGCATTTTCGCCAAGAAACGACCTAAACGAGTGAGTGCTTCACGTAGTTCATTTTCAGCAGGCAAGAACACCACACGGAAATGATCAGGTGTCGGCCAGTTAAAACCTGTACCTTGAACCAAAAGTACTTTTTCAGCACGGAGGAAATCTAACATGAATTTCTCATCGTCTTGGATTGGGTAAATTTCAGGATCCAATTTAGGGAAGCAGTACATAGCACCCTCTGGTTTCACACAAGATACACCCGGAATATCATTCAACATTTCCCAAGCAATGTTGCGTTGTTCATATAAACGACCGCCCGGACGGATGAGATCATTAATCGATTGATAACCGCCTAAAGCTGTTTGAATCGCATATTGCGCTTGGTGGTTGGCACAGAGACGCATCGACGCCAGCATGTCCAAACCTTCAATGTAGTCTAGCGCACGTGATTTATCGCCTGTAATTGTCATCCAGCCCGAACGGTAACCGGCAATTCGATATGCTTTAGATAAGCCATTGAAAGAAATACACAGCTGATCGCCTGACAATGACGCAACAGAAACATGTTCAATACTGTCATAAACGATCTTGTCGTAAATTTCGTCAGCAAACAAAATTAAGTCGTATTTCTTCGCAAGAGCCACAATTTGCTCAAGCACATGACGTGGGTAAACTGCACCTGTTGGGTTGTTCGGGTTAATCACCACGATACCGCGAGTATTCGGAGTGATTTTACTTTCCATGTCGGCAATATCTGGATACCAGAAATTTTCTTCATCACATTTATAGTGAATAGCAGTACCGCCAGAAAGGTTAACTGCCGCTGTCCAAAGCGGATAATCTGGCATAGGCACTAGCATTTCATCGCCATCGTCGAGCAAGCCTTGCATTGCCATCACAATCAGTTCAGATACGCCATTTCCGACATACACATCATTGACGTGCATGTTTAAGATGCCTTTTTGTTGATAATACTGACAAATCGCTTTACGCGCAGGGAAGATGCCTTTTGAGTCGGTATAACCAATTGCATTAGGCAGGTTGAGTGCCACGTCGTTAATAATTTCTTGAGGTGCTTCAAAACCAAAAGGAGCAGGGTTACCAATATTTAATTTAATAATTTTATGGCCAGCCTCTTCCATCTCATTGGCCGCTCGTAACACAGGTCCGCGAATGTCGTAGCAAACATGCTCGAGCTTAGACGATTTCTTAATTTCGCGTGGGGTGTTAAAGGTATTCGGCATTTTTATATTCTCGGAAAGAGTGGAGGTCACTTTTGCATAACGGTATAAATAGCTTTTAAATGTCTCGGTCGTTACTAAATCGAGATGATGTTCGTCTCTGAGTAAAGCAACTATTTTTTCATGCGTAAACCCTGCCTGTTGATATTGTTTGATCACGGGCAGCAGATTTTTAAAAATTACGCTCTTTTTCTGCGACATTTTTTAATCCTGAGCAAGAGTAGCGCTAAGATTATCACTAAAGGTGCTCACAAAAAAGCATTTAATTTTGTATTTTGCTCACCACGATTTTATATTTGCTTACTTTTTGCTTTTTGGGTCATTATATAGATTTTGTAAATTGTTGAATAAAGACTAGAAATTTAAGATTGAATGACGTAAATATAGGATTATCCTATTTTAAATACCACGATATAAAGGGACGTCATCATGGGAAAACTCAATAAAACAGAAAGAGAATGGCAAAGAGAATTGTCGCCAGAAGAGTTTCGCATAACGCGTCAGAAAGGCACGGAGCAAGCTTTCACTGGAAAATATTGGAATACGAAACAAGCTGGCACGTATGTATGTCGATGTTGCGGGGAGCCGCTTTTTTCTTCTGAAACAAAATATGATAGCGGTTGTGGTTGGCCAAGCTTTTATAAGCCGATTGAACCTGCTGCAGTAGAAGAAAATGTAGATACGACACACGGTATGGTCAGAACAGAAATTGTTTGTCATCATTGTGACGCACATTTAGGGCATGTTTTTACTGATGGCCCACAGCCGACTGGATTACGTTATTGTATTAATTCGGCATCCTTAGAATTAGAAACAAAAGAAAAAAATGATGAGGAAACTTATCCATGACCACCATTCACCAGTTTGAAGCAGAATTACTGGACGGAAGTAATAAATCCTTTGCAGATTATGAAGGCAAGGTTTTATTAATTGTAAATACCGCTAGTAAATGTGGGTTTACTCCTCAATTTGCTGGTTTGGAGAAAATTTACGAACAGTATAAAGATCAAGGTTTTGAGGTTTTAGGTTTTCCATGCAACCAATTTGGCGGACAAGATCCGGGTTCGAATGATCAAATTGGCGCGTTTTGTCAAAAAAACTATGGCGTATCTTTCCCGATGTTTGCCAAAGTGAATGTAAAAGGCCCTGAAGCGCATGTGATTTTCCGTTATTTAACCAATAACTCGAAAGGCGTATTGGGAAATGGCATTAAGTGGAATTTTACGAAGTTTTTAATTGGAAAAAATGGTCAGGTCTTAAACCGCTATGCACCCACGACCAAGCCTGAAACATTGAATGAAGATATTGAAAAAGCTTTGGCTCAGTCAAAATGAAGTGAATCATTGGCCGAACTGAGGTTGATATAAAGGCGCGGAAGCGTCTTTATTTTTTGGATGTTTTATACTGAAGTGTCTTTATTTGAAGGTCATAACATTGTTTAAGCAGATGGTTAAACGTCGAATTTGTGTTTTAACGTTTTTTTTACTCGTATTTGTGGGGTTAGCTTGGGCAGATAGCACTCCAAGTGCATCTGAACCTACAAAAATGTCTGTTGTTGCAAGCAATCTAGACCGTACTACAGATGCTCGGGTCAACGCATTATTGCAATTGTTAAAAACACCTATAAAAGAATACCAACCTACGCGTGTTGCAGATGTAATTGATCCACATGTAAAACCGAAAATGTATGAAGTCTCTTGGGTAAATGCACCGCAATATGTGCTGTCTGCGTCTGAGATGAAAACATATAAGCAACCTGTCAAACTACAGCTCACTGTGATTGCTGCAACAGGCTATATTGGTAGCTCAAAACTCATTGCAAGTTCAGGCTCTAAAAACTTTGATCAAAAAGTACAAAAATCCTTATTAGTTGCGCGACTTGAACCTATTCCGATGGTTGATAAAAATCTCAGTTATACCGTTGAACATGAATTTACTCTTCATCCACCTCAATAAGCTTATAGCAGAAGGCAAATTTTAAGTTCCATAAATGATCTGTTATTACTGGTGCATCTAATTGATAATGAAAGATATTATTTTGCAACTAACTAAAACCTTTCAGTGTCTGTTTATCTATACGCTTTACAACAATTCGTTATGACCATACTTATTTTTCATACAGCGTTTAACAGTGAGAGAACCTCGAACATTTAAATTGAGTGCAACATTTGATTTCTAATAGTGTTCAATGATTTCTTAATGATAGTTTATAAATAATTATTGCTAGATGATTTGCTCTGAATGATTGTTAAGAAATGACTCAAATAAAAATGCCCCAAATCTGGGGCATTTTTTGTTTTAAGCAAAACACTTTAAATCAATTAAAGTACTGCTTTTAAGCGACGAATCACTTCTTCACATTGGGCAATATCAGCAACAAGGGCTAACCGGACATGGTTTTCACCCGGATTACCTTGTGCCGTATCACGCGATAAATAACGGCCTGGAAGCACTTTAACGTGTGCTTTTTCCATAAGCATTTTGGCAAAGCTTTCATCATTATCCACTTTTAACCAATAGTAGAACCCTGCATCAGGTTTTTGTAATGGCAGTAAGTGACCCAATTCGCGTTGGAATAATTCGAATTTTGCACGGTACTGTACGCGGTTTTCTTCGACGTGTGCTTCGTCATCCCAAGCTGCAATTGAAGCCAACTGGTGTTGAACAGGCATCGCAGCGCCATGATAAGTACGGTATTGTAAATAAGGTTTTAAAAGCGCAGCATCACCTGCCACAAAGCCAGAGCGCATACCCGGTAGGTTAGAACGTTTAGACAGTGAGTGGAATACCACGCAGTTTTTATAGTCATCACGGCCCATTTCAGCACAGACTTCAAGCAGACCAATAGGTGCTTCATCAAACCAAAGCTCTGAGTAGCATTCATCCGACGCAATCACAAAATTATATTGGTCAGACAGAGCAATCAGTTTTTTAAACTGTTCTTTAGAAAGTACCGCACCTGTAGGATTACCCGGTGTGCAGACAAACAGTAAAGCGGTTTTTTCCCAAACTTCAGCTGGCACAGCGTCAAAGTCGCCAAGGTAGTTATTTTCTTCTGTACAGTTGATGAAGTAAGGTTCTGCACCCGCAAGTAAAGTTGCGCCTTCATAGATTTGGTAAAACGGATTTGGCATCACCACATAAGGGGTGTCTTCACGTTTAACCAAAGCTTGTACAAACGAGAAGATCGCTTCACGTGTACCTGACACAGGCAGGACGTTGGTGTCTGCACTGATGCTATTGAGTTTAAAGCGACGGGTTAACCAATTTGCAATACTTGTGCGGAGCTCAGGTAAACCCTTGCTGTTTGGGTAAGTGGATAAGTGCTGAAAATTATCAATAATGGCCTGTTTCACAAACTCCGGTGCAGGATGCTTTGGTTCACCAATCGATAGGGGAATCAAAGGCAAATCTGCGGGTTTCACATCCTGAAATAGCTTATTTAGCTTTTCAAATGGATAAGGGTGCAATAATGACAAACTGGAGTTCATGGAATGGATACCGATCAATTTAAGTTAATGATGACTACAAACCTGATTCGAAGCTTCATCGAGTGCTGACTTTAACTGTGCAGCAAACGTTTCCGCTTCTGAATCACTCATAGGTGAGCCATCTTTTTTAGTGACATAGAAAATATCTTCAGCACGTTCACCGAGCGTTGCAATTTTCGCAGAGTGAATATCTAGGCCTTGCATCATAAATAAACCACCGACTTTAGCAAGTAAGCCCGGATGGTCAAGTGTCGCAATTTCAACCATATTTTGTTGAAGCGCTTCATTAAAAGAAATACTCACGGTATTTTCAATATCAAAATGACGCAGTTGACGTGGAATGCGACGTTGCATCAGGCCTGGGTACTTGTCAGATTGGCTTAAGGCTTTTTTAAGCGCTTCAATAACGGTTTGCTCACGCTCTGGATCTGTTAATAAGGTGCCAAAACGGTCAAGTACAACATAGGTGTCCAAACTAAATGCAGTGGATGCAGTAATAATCCGAGCATCCTGAACGTCTAAGTTCATTCTGTCCAAAATTGCCACTGTTGTTGCAAACAAGTTAGGCTGATCTTGGGTGTAAATAAAGATCTGTACCGCATCTTGTGCAAATTTGCGATGTGCTCGCATCAGTACCAATGGTTCTGCATTATTGCCATGCTTTAATATGGCACGCGTATGCCATGCGATTTCATCGGCAGATTCTTTCAGGAAATATTCATCACCGAGTTCTTGCCAAACAGTTTCTACATCGTAGAGTGAAAAATCGTTGACTAATAGTTCACTGGCCGCAAATTTAGTGTCTTCGATCAGCATTGGATAATCTACAGGACGACCCAAACCAGAACGAATCACATCACGCGCTTGTGTATACAGTTGGCGCATGAGGGATGCACGCCATGTATTCCAAAGCGTTGGATTGGTTGCGTTAATATCGGCAACTGTCAAGGTATAGAGATAGTCGAGATGCTCCATATCGCCCATTTTCTCAGCAAATTCTTTCACCACATCTGGATCGGAAATGTCTTTTTTCTGAGAAGTAACGGACATCAATAGATGGTTTTGAATCAACCATGCGACAAGGTTGCATTCACGTTCAGTAAACCCATGGGTACGGCAGAATTCAATTGCATCTGCTGCACCAAGTTCACTGTGGTCACCGCCGCGACCCTTGGCGATATCATGGAAAATTGCCGCTAAATAAACAATGTCACGGCGCGCCAGTCGTTGGAATACGGAGCTAACGACAGGGAAGTCTTTAGCAAATTCAGGCTCTTTAAAACGGTTTAAATTACGTAGTAATAAGAGGGTGTGGGCATCGACAGTATAAATATGGAACAAGTCGTATTGCATGAGTCCCATGATTTGCCCAAAGGCAGGAATATAGTTGCCGAGCACACCATACCGTTTCATCGCCACCATGGTGTCATATAAACGGTAGGGTGAGCGAATGATTGCCATAAATAAGGCTTGATGTGAAGGATTGTCACGGAAGTTTTGATCAATACGTTTTGCCGCAAGTGACAATAAACGTAAAGTTCGGGCACGAATGCCTTCAATTTCTGGACGATTCGCCAAGAGGTAGAAAATTTCTAGAATAGCACTTGGATTTTCAGAGAAAATTTTGTGATGCTGTACTGCCAATTTGCCATCAACTAATTTGAAGTTAGCATTGATCTCTTCAATCTTACGTTCATAGTCAGGTAAGCGTGGCGTAATGACAGATTCATTAAAATAAGCCAAGAGCATTTCATTTAACGTCGTCACTTGCTGAGCGCTACGATAGTAACGTTTCATGAACTGTTCGATTGGATAATTCGGTGATTTACCTTCTTCGCGCTGATAGCCAAATTTAGCAGCAATGTCACGTTGATAATCAAACAATAATCGGTTTTCGTCGCGCTTGGTTAAGCGATGTAAATGATGGCGGATTTCCCAAAGAAAGCTTTCTGTTTCTTCAAGAACACCCAGTTCAAACTCTGAAATAAAACCTAAATGTACAAGGTCATAGATGCGATTGACACGGAAATGACGCTTAGCAATCCATCCGATTTGGTTGATGTCGCGGATACCGCCGGGCGCATTTTTAATATCGGGTTCTAAGTTGCTTTCGGTATTGTTATGTTGAGCATAGCGTTTGGCTTGCTCTTGCATTTTGGCATCATAGAAGGTTTTATCCGTCCATGTCTGTGACACGATACGGCGTGGCCATTTAGCTAGGTGTTCATTGCCCACAATCAAACGTGCTTCGATCAGCGCTGTTGCCACGGTTAAATCATTGGTGGCTTGAGCAACACAATCGTTAATAGTACGTACACTGATGCCCGGTTTGAAATTACCAACATCCCACAGAGTTGAAATAAAGCTCGAGATGAGTTTTTCTTGTTCTGGGCTGATTTCATCTTCGGACAAAATCATGATATCGACGTCGGAGTAAGGCAGCATTTCGCGGCGACCATAGCCACCGACAGCAAATAAACCGAGATCGGTTTGGTCGAGTTCAGCATGTGTCCATAAGAACTTTAAGGCTTCATCGATTAGATTCGAACGAGCCAAAATCACATCACGAATCGACTGTCCATTTTCAAAGCATTCCTGTAGCTGATTTTCAACATCTGAGCGCCATTGGTTAATCGCCTGAATGTCGTGGTTACTTTTAATGTAATTCAGCAGAGGAAGCGTATTGATCATGAACAGTGGTCCGTTAAGGTGTTACAAACTTAGTTTTGTTGAACACTGACTTGTTGTGCAGCATGTTGAGCAAGTTCACGCGCGTGATCTGTGGTTTCAGCGCGTGCTGTTGCTACGCCCATACGGCGACGTTTAAAGCCTTCTGGTTTACCAAAGAGGCGTAAATCGGTGTCTGGATTAGCCAAAGCAAGATTTAAGCCAGTAAATGATAAATTGGTATCATCCACGCCTGCATAGATGACTGCGCTCGCAGCAGTACTGTGTCGAGCAGTATTCACAGGCAGACCAAGAATGGCACGTGCATGCAGTTCGAATTCGCTTTGGAATTGCGATGCAAGCGTGACAAGGCCTGTATCGTGTGGACGAGGTGATACCTCACTAAACCATACTTTATCGCCTTTGACAAACAGTTCCACCCCAAAAATGCCACATCCACCTAATGCAATGGTTACTTTATTTGCAATACGCTTGGCTTCCTCTAATGCAAGAGCAGTCATGAGTTGTGGCTGCCAACTTTCTACATAGTCGCCAGCATCTTGGCGGTGGCCAATCGGGTCGCAAAATGATGTTTCAATTTCACCTGTTTCTGCATTTTTAGCTCGAACAGTCAGCAGGGTGATTTCAAAGTCAAAGTCAATTTGTGATTCTACGATCACTGTACCTTGATTTACACGTCCACCTGTTTGTGCATATTCCCAAGCAGCATCGACTTCATCAAAGCTTTTTACACGTGACTGTCCTTTACCCGAAGACGACATGACAGGCTTAACAAAATTTGGATAGCCAATGTCATCGCATGCAGCACGGAACGCTTCAAGGGTATTGGCAAATCGGTAGGCTGAAGTTGGGAGTCCAAGCTCTTCGGCAGCTAGACGGCGAATCCCTTCACGGTTCATCGTCAGGTTTACAGCTTTTGCTGATGGGATTACTGTTGCGATATTTTGTTCTTCAATCTCGACCAAAACTTGAGTCGCAATGGCTTCAATTTCAGGGACAATCAAATGAGGCTTCACTTGAGAAATTAAAGCTTTAAGTGCCTCAGGATCTGCCATATTTAAAGTATGAGAAAAATGTGCAACTTGCATGGCAGGAGCATGGTCATAACGATCGGCAGCATGAACTTCTACACCCAAACGTTGCAATGAAATCACAACTTCTTTACCGAGTTCACCAGAACCTAAAAGTAAGACTTTATACGCTGAAGACTGAAGTGGAGTACCAATAGTGACGCTCATGTAAATCATCCATGCTTGATTTTATGGGAATTTAAGCATAGCAGAACTTGTTCGAGAGATAAGCGAGTGTTCACATAAATAAATGATATTGTCCAACAATTTTTTTTATATCTTTATGGGTAAGCGTTCGTGTAATTATTTATTTGTGGAAAATATTAAAAAATCATATTTAGTTGTTTTTATTTAAATTCACTTTAAATATGCCTGCATTTTTTACAGATGCAGGGAATGGCTCAATATCCAAATTAGCACATTGAAGCGCACGGAGCTGCACAGATGTTTGATGGAAGTTGGGCCAGTACAGTAATCCGAGCAGTGGTACGGTGCATATACATAAAATCAATATTAAGCCTAAAACGGCAGTGAAATAAAGCGCATCTGTAGTCACCGACAGAGGGTGAAATGATGAATTGAACCATGAACTGAGGCTGAAAATACACAATAGAAAAATCAATAAAAAACCCGACAGCTGCAGAACGTTGCTGAACAGACGAGGCATCGATATATGTGGAAACATCAGGCGACGTGGATGTAAGTGCAGAATCTGCTGTGTGCAGTTATATAAGCCCACAATCTTTTGTTGCTGATTTTTTTCTATATAAATGGCGCGTATCTGATCTGCAGGTTGGCAATGTACAGCGCAGAAATTACCACTGAATAGCTGGCTTTGAATGAAGTATTGAAAATTTATACTTTCGATGGGCTTTTGCAGTCGCCAACTCAATTCAGATGGTTGTCTAGAATGAATATAAATTTTGCCTTGAATAAAATGGTGCTTTGCTATCTATTGGTTTTCGCTACATTTTTTATGTTATGCGTTGACTATCTCATAAATATTGAAAATTAAAAAACACAGGCTAATGAAGCGTGTACTTTATGGCTTTATTTGGATTGTCGCTGACTCTGCTTTAGAGATGAAAAGGTATATAGGTATAGACTAAGCCATAAGTCAGTGCCGCAGTGAGCGTAGCTGGTACAATTTTTTTAAACTTGAAATACAAGCCAGCAAGCACAGCAAAACCAACCAACATGGCAAAGCTTTTATTTGGGGTTTCAAGCAGAGGCGGTAAGGTTGCAACCACCAACATTGAACTAATTGCAGCGATACCAATCGAGCCCAAAGCGATTTTAAGCCATAAAGAGCCACGCTGTTGTGAACCTTGCTGAAATTTCTGAATTACAAAAAATGGCCCAAACCGTGATGCAAAATTCGCAATCCCGACCAAGATCCCAACCAAGATAATTTCTAGATTCATGATGCTTCACCCATATGTTCAGGATCAGGTTTCTTTAAGACATAATGTTTGAATAAACCGGCAAAAATACCAGAAGAAATACCGATAAAAATCGCAGCAGACAAGTCGATAAAGTAGCAGGCAATCGCAGAAACAATAATTGTAACCGTGACCACAAATGTATGTTTTTTCTCAAATGCTGCGAGTAAAAAGCTTAAAAACAATGCGGGCAGTAGGAAGTCGAGTGCGGCTTGTAAAAATTGTGGAAGGTTGCTGACTTGATCGGCAAATAAACCGCCTAAAAATGAGCCTGTTGCCCAAGACAGCCAACTAAATAAGCTGAGTCCTAACATCCAAGATTCTGACCATTCTTGACGACGTTGCGACAGTTTGATCATGCCTGATGCGAAAACTTCGTCGGTTAAACCCCAAGCCCAAACTGCCGTTTTCTTTAAATTGAGTCGGTCTTGAATCAGGTTTTGTAAAGCAGGACCGTAGAGCAAATGGCGTATATCGAGAGCAATCACAGTGAGTGCAGTCATCCAAATGGATGTTCCACTTCCCAGTAAAGCAACGACGAGAAACTGACTGGCACCGGCATACATAGAGCATGATAAAAATAAGGCTTCCCACGCAGTGAAACCAAATTGAGTCGCAGAAACCCCAAATGCAAAAGAAACAGGAAGATAGGTAAAGATAATGGCTTGACTATCTTTAGCACCTTGCCAAAAACCCGCAGGCTGAACTGTAGGAAGTTTGTGCTCAGACACGACACACCTTTGAAAGAGTTGAACAACAGGTCAAATGATGATTGAGTATTGTACGCGAATTCACTAGCATAGTGCCGAATATGTTTGCTGAAATGAGCTGGATATGCAGAGGTTAAAGATGCGTGGGATACTGATTGTTTCATTATTGAGCAGCACGGTGTTGTTGCAGGCCTGTGGTAATGATGGAGCTGAACAAGCTCAAGTCGAAATTAAAGCAGCACCCAAATTAACCAATGATGCAACGGAGTATGCTGCCAAAGCTTGGGCGTTTATCAATGAAGCGGATCCGATTGTTTATGCAAAACAAGTCGATCAGATGGAAGAGAAAGTTCGTGTTCCAGCACGTAAATTGAGTACCGAATGGCGTATCAATGTCAAAATGACCGATTCTGTGACTGAAGGTAAATATGCACTGTGTCGTAAGGCTTTGACAAGTTTGGAAATTTGGGCACGTGAAAGTATTGATCAGAGTTCGACTGTTGCACAAAAGCAAGCAGATTATGAGCGTGATAAAAATCAATGCAAAGGTGCGATTGAAAACCCTGAACTCGGAAATACCGATCCGAAAAAAGTAGGCATTTAACCCGATCAAAGCAGTGAAGTTTCACTGCTTTTTTTGGGAAAATATCAAAAAACAAGAATAAATCTATAATAGAGGATTGGAAAATCCTCCTAAAATCATCGCTATTTCATATAAAAATTAAATCAGTGCGCTGCAGTAGTATTGAGCTAAATTCCAAATTGCATGGTTTTTTTCTGAAGTTAAATAGATAAAAAGCATTGATTATTAAGTGCATAATTATTTTTTATAAAGATTCATTGATAAAAAACACTCCATTTTAGAATGCTAATCGTCTGTCTTTTTCTTTAATTAATATCTTTAAAATATTAATAATATAAAGTATGGATAATGTGATAAAAAATTAAAATTATCATTATTTGATAAAGTATGTAAAAATTACTGCGTAAAAGATGAAGTATGTAAGTTAAATTAAAGACGTTGAATAGGTGATTAAGATGAAAAAAACATTAATGAAGTTATCGGTTTTAGTTGTTTTGACTACAGCGGTCAATGTACAAGCAGCGACTGAAGACAAATCAGAAGCATCAACTCAAGAAGTTGCAGCATGTACAAATGGTTTTGACAGTGTAAATGTTTGCCAATTATTGTCGTGATCAAAACTTAATAAAGTAAAATGCCACAAATAAAAGCAAAATAACTATAAAGAATCATTCTGGTGCAATTAAATGCACTTATTTAAATCACAAATGACAGACATCATGCACAGGAAGTGCATGAGCAATCTGATGTAACTGCGCTAGATCTAAAATTTCAATTTGTTTAAACGCAACACGAAGCACCTGCATTTTTTCCAACTGCTGAAGCTCCTGATTGACTGATTGTCTTGAGCAATTCATCAGTTGCGCGAGTTGTTCCTGTGAGATGTGTATGGTGTGTTGCTCAATTTCCAAATGATTTCCATATCCATTTAAAATAAACAGCAGACGCTGTGCGAGACGTTGACTTAAACTTTGCGTATGTAAGGCAATGAGTTCCATAAAGGCATAGCGAAGTTTTTGACTGGTGAGCTGGGCAATATGAAACCAAAACTCGGGGTGTTGTTGTAATAATTGCTGGATTGCTTGAGCTGGTAAGTGTAATAAGGTGGATTTTTTGGTACAGATGGCATCGTGAGAACGCGGTAATTGGTCAACCAAGGATATTTCGCCAAACCACATAATCGGCTCAGCAATGGCGGCAATTGCTTCTTTGCCATGAATATCAATATAGCCTAAGCGAACTGCACCTTCTAAGACTGCATACATACCATTAAAACGCTGTCCTGATAAAAAAACACGTGCGTCTTTTTCGAAAGTTAAGGTCAGGGCATGGCGGCAGATAAAGTCTTGGAAGGAAATATTTAAGCCTGAATACCACACATTTTTATTGAGTTGATGCACATATTGAGCGTCCAGCACAGCATATCCTTATTTTATGGTCTAACTTGTCTATTAGCTGACAACTTTATTGATGCATTTTTTATATAGTGAAATGAGTGAATGAACAAGGAGTAAGTTAATGAGCAAACTTGAAAGACTGTTAAGCCAATATGCAGCATATCATTTAGATCGAAAAAATGTGCTGACGCACTTTGTGGGTATTCCGCTTATTGTATTTTCGATTATGTGTCTAACAGCACGAGCAGGGCTAATGATTTCAGGTTTTGAACTGACCCTTGCATTGTTGTTGATTATTGCCAGTGTCATTTATTACCTGAGTTTAGATAAAATTTTCGGTTTGATTATGCTTTTGGTATTTGCCGTCACGTATCCCTTAGCCTTAATGATCGCAAAAATGAGCCTTATGTCATGGCTGATTTGGAGTGTGGGGATCTTTGTAGTGGGTTGGATCATCCAGTTTATCGGCCATTATTATGAAAAGAAAAAGCCTGCGTTTATGGATGATGTTATTGGCTTGGCAATAGGACCTTTATTTGTTCTAGCTGAGTTTGTGTTTCTACTCGGCTTTCGTAAAGAGCTTGAACAACGCATGCTGACAGAAGCAAGAAGACAGCGCGCAGAGATGGATGCAAAAGCATTACAAACTGCTCACCCATAAATGATTTGAATAAAAAAGCCGGATAATTCCGGCTTTTTTTTGCGATGTGTTAATTCTCAACTGTTTATGATTTCACAGCAGCTTTATGTTGTTCCGCTGCGACCTTTTGTGCAGCGATTTTTGCTTTTGCGTCAGTATTTGCAGCTTTGGCAGCATGGGCTGAAGTTTTAGCTTCTGATTTTGCTTGTGTTGCAAGATGCTGTGCTTGAGCTGCATCATGTTTTGCTAATTTTTGATTATATTTCACTTTGCTCTGAGCCAATTGGCTGGCTTGTTTTGCATCGTGTCGAGCGACTTTTGCATCATGCTTTGCAACTTGTGCTGCATGTGTAGCAGTATGTTCCTGATGTTTTGCATCTTTTGCAATGGAAACACAAGTACCACCTTTATGGTTTGCACCTGTACCACCTGTAAGTGTGGTGCCTTGTGGACATGCAAACGCAGTTGCACTAAGCATTGTAAAGATACCTGCTGTTAGAATTGTGCTGATTTTTTTCATTGCTATTGTTCTATGAAAATAGGCATTAGTGCCTATGAGTAAATTTATAGCAGAACGGTAGAGATTTAAGTCGTTGCACTGTGGTGACTCAGCAACCAAATCATGTATTCGTGTCGATATAATTTTGTTTTTAAGTAGGTTTTAAGTTTTTAAATATGCTTATTTTTTGGCTTGAGCTTTTGCCTGAAATTAAAAAAGCCAGCAAATTGCTGGCTTCTTATGAGTACTGTCTTATACGTTAAAACGGAAGTGTAAAACATCGCCATCTTGAACGATGTATGTTTTACCTTCTAAACGCCATTTACCTGCTTCTTTAGCGCCAGCTTCACCGTTGTATTGAACGAAGTCGTTGTAGGCAACACATTCAGCACGAATAAAGCCTTTTTCGAAGTCAGTGTGAATCACACCTGCAGCTTGAGGTGCAGTTGCACCAATTTTTACTGTCCAAGCACGAACTTCTTGTACACCAGCTGTGAAGTATGTTTGAAGGCCGAGTAAGCCATAACCTGCACGAATAACCACGTTTAGACCAGGTTCTTCCATGCCTAAAGCTTCAAGGAATTCCGCACGGTCTTCGTCTTCAAGTAATGAAATTTCTGCTTCGATTTGGTTGCAAAGTGGAACCACAATCGCATTTTCTTCAGCAGCTAATTTTTGTACTGCTTCTAAGTGAGGGTTATTTTCGAAGCCATCTTCTGCAACGTTGGCAATATACATGGTTGGTTTAAGGGTTAAGAACCCATAACCACGCACCAATTTACGTTCATCTTCATCAAGGTCAGCTGCACGCGCAGGTTTACCTTCATCCAGTAAAGGTAAGATTTTGTCTAAAACAGCTTTGGTCGCAATCGCTTCTTTATCGCCACCTTTTGCAGATTTTGCTAGACGTGTAATTGCTTTAGAAACAGCTTCTAAGTCAGCAAGTGCAAGTTCAGTGTTGATTGTTGCGATATCGTCAAGTGGATCAATTTTGCCATTTACGTGAATGACATTCTCGTCTTCAAAACAACGTACAACATGTGCAATAGCATCCGTTTCACGAATGTTAGCTAAGAATTGGTTACCAAGGCCTTCACCTTTAGATGCACCAGCAACGAGACCTGCAATATCCACAAATTCCATCGTGGTTGGGACAACACGTTGTGGGTTTACAATTTCAGCAAGTTTATCCATACGTGGGTCAGGTACAGGTACGATCCCAGTATTTGGCTCAATTGTACAGAATGGGAAGTTTTCAGCAGCAATCGCAGCTTTGGTTAATGCGTTGAAAAGCGTAGATTTACCAACGTTCGGCAGGCCGACAATACCACAGTTAAAACCCATGAAATAACTCACAAAGTATTATAAAAAAATTGTGGATGATTTTACATGAAAGCCATAATAAAGTCAGGTGATATGGGAGGGAGAATGTATAACTTATTGAATCGCGCTGAGATCGAGATGAATTCACGTCTGAATAAAGCTTAAGTTGCACTACGGATGCAGAATAGGTGCAAAAATGACATTGTGTTTCAATAACACAGTGACTAAAGTATCCCTATAAAATTACTGGGTTTTATAAACCACAGTTACAACAAAAACTTGGAGCATTTATGCGAACTCTCTACCAGTTTCCACTCTCACATTTTTGTGAAAAGGCGCGCTGGTTACTCGATCATAAAGAGTTGGATTATGTGGCTCATAATTTAATGCCAGGTGTGCATCGTGCATTTGCACAGCTTAAAACAGGGCAAAACAAATTACCGATTTTACGTGATCAAGATCATTGGGTTGCAGATTCAACTCAAATCGCCTTTTACTTGGATGCGACCTACCCCGAACATAGTCTGATCCGTCCAGATGTCAAACTGCGTGAAGATGCTTTGGAAATTAATGAACTTTCCATTGAGTTAGGCCAACATGTGCGCCGTTGGGGTTTGGCACATGCATTAAATGAAAGTGAAGAATCGCTTGATATATTAATTGGTGAAAAGGGCTATTTACGTCAGTTTGAAAAATATTCCAAGCCCATTATAAAGGCACTAGTTTCTAAAGGTTATCAATTAGATACGGATAAGGTTGCGGCTTCACGTGAGCGATTGGACGAAATTGTGGTTGATTTAAATCAACGTCTGATCGAACAAGGTGGGCGTTATTTTGTAGGCGACCGATTAGGTTTGGCTGATATTGCAGTGTGTTCAATGTTGGCGCCGATATTAGAGATTGTTGGAACGCCGTGGGAAAAAGAGCATGGCGAAACCTTGTCAGAAGAGTTTAAAGCTTACAAAGCCTATTTGAGCGATTTGCCTTTAGGTCAATATGTGCAACGTATATACCAAACAGAACGTAACGCACGGGTAGATTGGCGTGGTGTATAAGCTCTTTATATGAAAACTTTGCGTCATACTGCTTTAAAAAAGCGCGCCTAACAGCGCGCTTTTTCATCAGACATTCAATCCTTAAATATAGCTTTGTTGTTGAATATCCAAAATATTCAGCACTGGACTGATACTATCGGCTTGTAAAGTATTCAGCGGCATAACAGGGTAGAAGATATTGCCTAGCGCATCCTTAATACTTGGGATGATGGTGGAGATATCAAAATCACCTTGAGCAGAACCTAAATTTTCCAATAGGTCATTAATATTCGGTAATTGGCCCGTGAGGTTTTCAGTCAATTGGTTGAACTGATCCGTGATAGAACCAAGATCAATTTTTTCAGGAGCAAGATTGCCAAGTAAATCGCCAAGATCTGGAATGGTCAGTTGATCGAGGAACTGAGTCGCTTCACCATTACTGTCCATCAGAGCAATGACTGGTTTCAATGAATCAATCACTTGATTTAAATCAGTTGAAAGCGTCAGTAAGGATGGATTGTTGACCACATCCAAAATGGTGCTCACGCTATTTAATACATCATAAATCGCTTTGACGGTTTGAGCCTGATCCGTATCGATGACATCGCTTTTTGCCAGTAAATCTAGCAGCGGATTAAGTCCTTTGATCACCCCTGAAATGGTCTCAGGGATATTGCCTTGGTTGGCTGATGAAATGGCGGTCACTAGATTGGTCACACTTCCAATCACAGTCGGTAAAGCATGACTCAATTGTTCCATATCAATAGTTGAGTTGTCTTTATTGATTGAAGCTAATAAAGGTAGGAGGGCACTCGTTGCACCTTGTGCAATTTGCCCAAAGTCGATGTTTCCAGAAGACGAGCTCCCAATCATCTGAATAATGGGTTGCGCATATTCTAAAACTTGACTGAGTGTATTGATAATTTGCGTTGAATCCGTTGACCCAGTTGCGCTTCCAAGCATAGCAAGCAGTGGTTTGATGGCATTTACAGCGCTACTAATATTGTCAGGAAGATTGGCTTGATTATTGGTGCTACTCAGTAAACTTTGCAAGCTGTTGACAATGGTAGGTAAGGATTGAACCAACTGATTCATCTCTGTTGAGCCAGCGTTGCTACCTAAGTTTTGTAGGAGTGGTTGCAGAGTTGTCATCAATTTCTTGAGTGCATCCGAATTTGAACCGTTATTAGATGTTAGACTTTGAATCGTGCTAATCACTTGCGGAAGCGTTTTAGTCAGTGCGCTAAAATCAAAAGACTTTGTCCCACCTAAATTACCTAATAATCCTGTCAGCGTATCCGTGATGTTGGTTGTAGGTTTAAGCGGGCTAAGTAGGTTACTGACCGTGCTGCTAATTGTACTGAGCTGTAGGGAAGGACTAAGTACAGAACTTAATTTTGAGCTGAGTGAACTCAGTGATTTAATTGCCATGTTTATTCTTCCGTTTTTGTTTTTTTGTATATTTATGAACCGCCGCTATTTTTTAATGTAATTACCAAACCAAGTAAATAAGTGAAAAAAAAGAAATGTGACATAGAGCGCACATTGAAAAATAAAGTAAAAATAAAAAATTGAAAAATATAAATAAAATATCTTTCCCTTTTATCTGAAATTGATTTATTCAGATCAATGGAATGCATCGAGAAGCTTTATTGGTAGGTTGTCTAAAGACGTTATTTAGAATATAAAAACTAAACTTTGATGAAAAAACATTCATTTAAACACGATATATATGCAAATTATTATGTTCATAATGCGTATGAGCTTTATTATTTTTAATAAATCATGCTATACATGAGAAAACTTGCACATAAATGCTGATTTTAAAATTTAAAATAACATTGAAAATGACAACAGGCGTTTGATGAATTGGGATCATCAGCACTGTTTTCAAAAATGGCTGGAGTAGACTGATGGAACTAGACCGTTTTGATAAACAAATTTTAGAAATTTTGACCCATGAAGATGTCAATTTAAATGAACTGTCAGAGCGGGTGAATTTATCGGTCAGCTCCGTACATCGTCGGATTAAACAATTGATTGATCACAATATTATCAGTGGTCTAAAACGTGAAATTAATTATCAAAAATTGGGCTTTAGTTTGCATGTGCTGCTACAGGTGTCCTTAAGCAAACATGATACCGATACATTTGCTAAATTTTTAGAAGAACTTGAAAGTATTCCAGAAGTAATCAATGCATTTTTAGTGACAGGGCAGTCTGCCGATTTTATTGTGGAAGTCGTTGCACGAGATATGGAAAACTATAGTGAAATTTTACTCAAACGTATTGGTAAAATTGAACATGTGGTTGCATTACATTCGAGCTTTGTAATTAAGCAATATAACGTTTTTAACTGTAATGGATTGTTAAATAAGGTTTAAATTTTGCATAGGATTTAAACTCATTTTTCGCTAATGTTTGAAAATATAAAACGCACCGATGGGGTGCGTTTTATACTTCAGTCGATTGAATTATAAAGCTTCTAACTCAGCCATTACTTCATCGGTAAATTCAACGTTGGTATACACGTTTTGAACGTCGTCTAGATCTTCAAACATATCAATCATTTTGATGATTTTTTTCGCTTGTTCGATATCTGAAATTAACGCTTTAGTTGAAGGGTTCATGACCACTTCGGCGTTATCAGATTTTAAACCTGCTGCTGCAAGTGCATCCTGAACCTCACCGAAAGTTTCAGGTGTGGTGATAACTAGAATTTCATCTTCATCTACTTCGATGTCTTCAGCACCTGCTTCTAAAGCGATGTCCATGATTTGATCTTCTAAAGAAACATCTTCAAAAGTAATCTCACCACGTTTGGTAAACATATAAGCCACTGAACCTGCAGTACCTAAATTACCATCAGTTTTCGAGAAGCAATGACGAACGTCAGGAACAGTACGGTTCAAGTTATCCGTCATTGTTTCAATGATGACTGCAACACCACCAACGCCATATCCTTCGTAGGTTACTTCTTTTAGATCGGTATTTTCTTCACCGCCCACACCACGTTGGATCGCACGGTTAATGGTGTCACGTGTCATGTTTGCAACTAATGCTTTTTCAACAACAGCACGTAAACGTGGGTTAGACGCTACATCACCGCCGCCTAAGCGTGCAGCTGTCACGATTTCACGGATAAATTTTGTGAATACTTTAGCGCGGCTTGCATCTTGTTTTGCTTTACGATGCTTAGTATTAGCCCACTTGGAATGACCCGCCATGCGAAATATGCTCCTTGTAGATTGGCCTTATGCCTATCAAATTGAGCAAATTCTACCATAATGGCTTTTTTGTGTGAAAGTACTGGATTTCATGAATTGAGTAGTTGAAAAAAAAATATCCAAATTTGAGAAAATAATGCGAAATGTCTAAACGCCCGTACTGTAATTTTTCTTATGATGAGAATCGGGCTAAAAGGGGGAGTCTGATCCTGTTATAACAGGAAGATATAAATGTACAATGCGTGGAGCACGATACATTTATATCTTTAAATACGTAGTTCGTTAAAACGTGAATGGCGCTTAGTCTTTATTTTTAGGTTCTGGGATCACGATATCTAAACCTACTTTATCTTTATAGAGTTGCTTAATTAAAGCTAAATCGTGATCGAGCTCAGTCGGGTAAATCTTGCCGAAAATACCACCTTGTTTGGTTTTTGAGTTGGCATACATTAATACAATCGGCACACCTGCTGCTTTAGCAATATACCAAAAGCCTGTACGAATTGGTTTTCGTGTTTCACCACGTACTGCACGGGTCGCTTCTGGAGCAATGACTAAATTAAATTTTTCGCTAGCTTCAAAATGCTCAACCATTTGAGTCACGATGTCTTTATTGGCTTTACGGTCTACAGGAATACCGCCAATCGCTTCAAGAACAGGTTTAAATGGACCTTTAAAGAGTTCTTTTTTAATCAGCGTGTGAATTTTAATGTCGTAAATTTGGCAAAGGGCCAGTGAAAGAACAGCATCCATCATTGAGGTGTGTTCAAAGCCGACGATCACTTGTTTATTTTCTAAAACATCAGGTTCTACGTGGTATTTCCAGCCCGCCAATTTAAATGCGGATTCGCCAATAAACTTTTTCAACATAGTCGGTGATACGGTGATTTAAAAAAGGTGTAATTTCTGCTTGTTTGGATCATGAGTCAAGAGGATTTAAGTGAGCTTTGATCTGAATTGTGCATATATTTCAAATCGGAATAAGAAGGGATGATTGAAGACTGATACTTTTTAGCAATAAATCGGTTAAATTTTATATAGCAAAGCTATCATCATAGATAAAAATACTCTTAAAAATTTGCTAAATATGGCTAGGCACCGTCAGAAATTCTTATTAGACTTTTGTCGTAGGTTAAAACTTTTAACCTGTTGGTCTTAACTCGTTTTCTAACGGAGAACTCAAGCATGATTTATTTAACTGCTGTGTTATTCGCTGTTGCTATGTTTGCTTTGATTGTTATTTGGTCAATTGTTGAGTTTTATTTGGACTTAAGAAAGCCTGAACAGGTTGAGTCTTAATATTGGCCGAAATTTATAGGCCCCATAGTTGATTTATTAATACCATATATTTTATATAATAATTATGTTTAATTAATAGTAAAAAGATATTAATGTGGTTTTGTTATTGAGTCTTGAGCTTGTATCTCAATAGATATTTTTTAGATTTTCAATATTAGATATTCTTGAGCAGGTTTCAGAAATGGCTATTCCTTGTTGTAAAAGGCTTTGATGCATAAACCTTCAAAGGGTGAGTTATCCCCAATCCATTTAAATTTAGTAACAACTTGGGTGTGAGGTCTACCTAATTCCGTAAACCTATTCAGAACTGCCACACGCGCATAAATTTCATTAACCTGACTTTGAAAATGTCTTGCCGTCAGCTTATCTCCTAATTATTTGATGCAATGCATCTTGGTTTCCACCAAACTGCGACGGTGATAGCCTGACAGTTTTCCATAGAGTTCTGCCTAAATGTTTAACCGTTTGAAGTAACTTATTTCGCTCTAGCGAGCTAGCTTTTTATCTTTCGATGGTTTTGCATTTTTCTTAGGTGGAATCACTGCATGTGCTTGACAATCTAAATTCACTTGTCTGCAGCACTTCGTGTCGTACGCCCCATCGGTATAGACAGAATCTATTCCCTCATCTAGTGGTATTTGTTCCAGAAAATCACTAAGTACTTGTGAATCACTGACATTATTTTTCGTAAGCTGAACAGCACGTCTTTGAAGCGTTTCAGCATCAATACTAATATGCAGTTTACGCCATTGCGGACGGTATTCAGGCTGATGCTTTTTACGCTTCCATTCGCCTTTAGCTAAAAATTTTAAACCCGTAGAGTCGACGAGTAAGTGTAACCCACTAAGACTTTTCTGATAGCTTATCGCAATATCCATATGCTTTAGTCGTCTACAAAGGGTAGAGTACGAATATCACTGATATTCGGGGCTGCTCAGCCACAGAGTTTAATCAGGCTTTAGCAAAGCTTGTGACCATGCTTAAAGTAAGGTGGAATAGAGATTTGATTATTAAAACAGCATTGAATCGCTGTATCGGAATAAGTTTGATTTCGTCCGTGCTAACTTTGTGGTTACGCATACCATTGGGTCTTAGGATCAAACCAGATTGAAATATTTCGTCGCTTGATGAAAGCTTTGTTATATGCGGACCAATTTAGTAGTCTGGTAGATTTTTATGAAGTTTAGCACTTACCGTTGGACAGATTGGTCTTCTTGTTAGTGCTGTTGCGCCACATCTGGGTTCAGCTGTACTTAAAAATGTGACAACAAAACTGTCGCAACATGCAGTCATGGCTTTTTAATGAGTGTACGTGTGATTGCTGGTTTGAATGTAATAACATTAAGTCTGGTTGCTGTTGAAATAGAACTAAAAAATGGGTCTGACGATGCTTTAAAAGATTGGTGTCAAAAAACACCATTTCTTAAATTAGATAGTAAAGAAAAGCCTTGGAAAGATGCAACTGAAGTGTACCAAGAGTTTGCTAAGGCTGTTGTGAGCTTATAAGTATGTATAGAGAAGATATGATTAAATTAGAAGGCTATATTAGAGAGTTAGAAGTTCATCAGGGTGTATTAAATGCTCTAGGTGGAAAGGGAGACTCATTAATAGCTTCATCTGCAATTCTTGGAACCTTAGCAGGCAATGTTACTTTGGGAACACAAAGTGTATTTTTGGCTTCTCAGTCACGTTTGCATATCGAAACTCTTGTTATGAAAATTAATGGAAAGATATGCGTTGGCCAATTTCATCGTGTTTTATTACAACAGAATGAATATGTAGTTTGTGTTGCGAAAAAAATTGAAGAAAATGTTTATGAGTTATTTTCTGTTTTAAGCCCTTCAACAGGCATCCTACACATGCAAGTTGGAATGGGGGCCTCGATAACAAATTTTAAAAAATCCACAAACAAGGGGGGACTAGTATGGTTTACACTAACTTGTGTTATTGCTTTCACTTTTATAATTGTACTCCCTCAAAATTTTGATTTAGTAAATTTTTTAATATTCTTTTCTGCGATTTTTACTTTTTATTTTTTATTTATGTATATTATTAAAAGTTCCGCAGCTTCATTAATATATCTCAGTGAAAACTCAGAACAAATTTTTGACTTGTATGGCTTTAAAAATCCTCAAGAAATATATCTATTTACTGCACGACATGAAGATACATCAGAGAAATTAATTTTAGAATCTATTTACGATTATCGAAAAGTTATTAAAGATGATCCTTATCCTGAGGATTATTCTGATAAGAAATGAAAAAGTCTATTT
>NZ_MVKW01000010.1:0-85728 GCF_002018395.1 Acinetobacter sp. ANC 5600 | reverse complement strand
CTCAAGAAAAGTATGCCGAGTCGTAAAGCTCAGAAAGTTGTTATTGAACAAAGAAATTTAAATCCTGTACTTGACTCTTGTAGTTAAAAACAGGACATTTTAAATGGTTTATCGCACAGACATTTTAATTGGTGAATAACAGCGCTCATGAAATTGAATTAAATCAATGCATTGATATCCACTAAAAAGCTCAGGTTGAACAAACTGGTTTTTTTAGTAGATTATTCACGTTTCACGCCTATTCTTAGAACAGTGCCCCCACCCTTTTGATTAGCTCAGTTGAATAATATTATTAGCCATTAGGCAAGAAAAAAATACTTAGGAAGTCCCTATTTTTTCATAATCTCTGAGTCAGGAATACGCTTATCTTTTGTTTCTAACAAAATATTCAATCATTCATCTTTAGGCTTTTATTAAAAGTCCTCAAATAGCAACTTATATGTCTCAAGACGCAAGCTATTTTAAGTCAAAGAATTATGTATCCTTAGAGGATACTCTAAAGATACATTAAAGCTTATAAAATACGATAAGTGACTTTTGCAAGATATCTTGTATTCGAATCAGTCATCTTAAAAATGGGTTTGCCTTATGTCTAGAATTTTGGTGGCTATTCACTTTTTAGTTGGAAAAAACTTTGATGTAATTGAATAATGTAAAGATTTACAAGTAAATATCTAATAAAATATGGTTAGCTTTTATCTTATGTATTCCAATGAAATTTTCTAAAAAAGATGTTGTTCGCGCAGGGAAAAATTTAATAGATGATGATCTATTAAATGATCAAGAAAAATTCAACTCAACAATGGGTATCCTTACATATTGGAGAGATAGCCATCTAGTACCTTTAGAAAAATCCAATCAATTACTTAATCGATATATTCACAATATAGATAAAAATGCATTTATAGCGAAAAGAATTAAGCGTTTTGACTCCATTAAAAGAAAGTTAAAACGTTTTGATAAAATGGAACTAAAAAACATGCAAGATATTGGAGGGATTCGAGTAGTCGTATCTTCCCAAAAACAAGTAGACTCAATTTTAAAAATTTTAACCAATGAAATATGTTTTTATAATAAAAATAATGAGTTAATTAAAATTAATAACTATATCAAAAATCCAAAATTTGATGGTTACAGATCAGTCCACATTGTTGGCATTTTCAAGAATAGCGAAGGCGAAGATAGAAAAATAGAATTTCAACTAAGGACTAAACTGCAACATAGTTGGGCTACAACTCTAGAAATTATAGATATCTTTACTCGACAAAATTTAAAAAGTGATAGTGGTTTTCAAAACTATAAAAACTTTTTCAAATATGTCAGTGACTTATTTCAATTGATTGAGAGCTTCAAAAGTTTTCAAAAAAATAATATTGAAGAGTTACGAAAAGATCTCTTAAATCACTTAGAAAAAAATGACGTACTTTTTCAAGAAGCCTATGGAATAATGTCTTTTTTAAGACAAGGTACTAGCAAGACTACTATTAAAGATCAATTACAGTTGTACTGCTTATCACTAAAAGAACTAAATCAAAAGCTAAGTAAAAGTGATAAAAATAGTTTTATTTTAATACGATTAAATATTGCAGCTAGAAAGCTAGAACATGAAAATTTTTCTAAAAAAGAGAGTAAAGAAGCTTTAGAACGTTATTCTTTATATGAGCAAACTCTTTCTCAAAATCCTAATATTATTGTGGCATTACTATCCACAGATGCTATTGGTGGTTTACAAGAAGCTTACCCAAACTACTTTGCAGATTCAGAAATGTTTCTTAAATATATAAATATTATCGAAGCTACAGTACAACTAATAATGATTAAGAAACATCTGAATCATATTAGCTCTCAATCTCAGAGTGTTAAGGATCAACCCGAGATCGTTTAAGTATAAAAGAGACTATAGCTAATTCTATAGGCTCTTCTATACTTTGATTAATATTCTGTAATAGCCCCCAATTAAAACGGACACTTCTGAATTAAGACCTAGTCATAGCACTAGGGTTAGGGAGTGTTTTATGGAACGTATTGAAGTGATTACATCAGTTCAGCGTCGTCGACGTTATTCAGGTCAGGAAAAAGCCCAATTTGTTGCCATGACCATGCAACCAGGCTCATCCGTTTCTTCTGTTGCCAGGCAGTATGGCATCTCGCCAAGTTTGCTGTTTAAATGGAAAAGACTTATGCAGAATGGTGGAGTCACTGCCGTGGAAGCCAATGATCAAGTTGTTAGTGTATCTGACTATAACTCACTGTTAAAAAAGGTCAAACAGCTGGAG
The DNA here is from genome assembly GCF_002018395.1 of Acinetobacter sp. ANC 5600. NCBI lineage: Bacteria > Pseudomonadati > Pseudomonadota > Gammaproteobacteria > Moraxellales > Moraxellaceae > Acinetobacter > Acinetobacter sp. ANC 5600. Next base: position 83,452 of record NZ_MVKW01000010.1, on the reverse strand, counting down.
CAAATGCTGGGTCGTAAAACTGTAGAGGCTGAAATTCTCAAAGATGCCCTAGAGATTGCCCAGGCAAAAAAGTACATATCGCACATGCCCTTATTACCACCCGACGATACCCAACACAACAAATAGCGCATACCTTGGGGGTGTCGAGATCTAATCTTTATTGGCGATTGAAGCAGCCAGAAGCTGCTTCTCGTTTACGATACTGTAAGACTGATGATAGGGTTTTATTGCCCATCATTCGGGAGATCTGTGATCAACGGCCGAGTAATGGCTATCGGCGTGTGACTGCTCATTTAAACCGTTATCTGAAACAGCATGTGATGAAACTTGCCCGGGTCAACCCTAAACGTATTTACCGGATTATGAAGCAGAATCAGTTGCTTCTCACGCGAGCTGAACCATTAAAGAATGATCGGACGCATGATGGGAAAGTTGCAGTATCTGTTTCAAACAGCCGCTGGTGTTCAGATGGCTTTGAGATCAAGTGCTGGAATGGCGAAAAAGTACGGGTAATCTTTAGCCTGAATTGCTGCGATCGGGAAATCATGAGTTATCTTGCAACCACCACGGGCATCAGTAGTGACATGGTGTGTGATGTACTTGTACAGAGCATGGAAAAACGCTTTGGTGCAGTCAGTTATTTGCCTCAGCCAGTTGAATGGCTGACAGATAATGGCAGTTGTTATATTGCGAAATCGACACGGCAATTTGCACATGCACTTGGCTTTCAGATCTGTACCACACCGATTAGAAGTCCACAGAGCAACGGGATGGCGGAAGCATTTGTGAAGACATTCAAACGGGATTACGTTTATGTGAATGATGTTCCAGATGCTGCAACTGTGCTTAACGCTTTGCCATTATGGATAGAAGATTACAATTGCAATCATCCACATAGTGGATTAAAAATGAAATCCCCTCGGGAATTTCTGTCGCTAAAATTAGCGAGTTAACTGTCCGTTTTTACGGGGGCTAATACATTTACTTTATCAAATACCTTAACTTTTAGATCATAGAGCTGATTTCCTATAATACTTTTATCCACCGATTCGCCAGATTTAAAAGCATGCTGTCCAGCTTTAGACTCATTAATACCACTAGTTTTAGAATAAATTCCTGTATCTTTTATACTGATTTGAGAGCTCCCACCCGTAATCACGACTTCTGTCGGACTTGTAATGTAAACCTTTCCTTCTGTCGATTTAATTGTTAAGTCTTTTCTCGAAATAATATTTAAAGCATTAGAAATTGATTTAATTAAAATTTTACCCACACCTGTGATTAAACTTGCATCTTCTCTTGCTGCAAAGAGACTAATTTTTTTACTCGCTTGAGCAATTAGGCTATTTTGAGTAGAAATATTGATGCTTTCACCTGCACTATGAACCATAAAGCCTTTCGCCACAGTATGGATATTTTCTTCACTATTTATTCCTATACTCTTTGGTGAAGCTAGAACCATCACAGCCGATTTGAATGCATTCGCTTTTTCTAAATCTTCAGTTGAAAGCTGTTCAATAAATTCTTGGAACTTGCTTAAAATTTCTAGCGATGTACTTTCCAACTCTACAGCCGTCTTATTCAATGCTGTTGCTTGGTTCAAGCTCTCTAAAAACTGCTCTTGAGTCATTTTTAGCTGTAGATGATCTTTAGATGCTTTAATTTGCTGATAAGTACTTAGTAGTAAACCTTGTCCAGCTCGTACTGCCCCCCATTGATCGGTACGTAATTCAAAACCTTCACCTCGATCTTCACTTTCAGGCTTGCCTTTCGGATGACTGAGCTTACCCAGATTCAGTTGGCTCGTGCCGTGGCTGCTTTGTAGCTGTGTACTGATTTGCCCTGTGGTGTCATCAAAGCGAAGTTGACCAAAGCCTTCACCCGCCACTTCTTTGGAGCGAATCCCTGAAAGCTTCTTGGTATAGGGAAGTTGTCCTTTTTAATCAAACTTAGTTGGACTACGATGTGCTTCATGAATGCGACCAACGACATATGGTCGGTCGATATTGCCATCAAAGAAATTAATCACCACGATCTCACCAATACGCGGTAAGAACCGTGAACCATAACCTTCTCCTGCCCAAGGGGTGAGTACATCTACCCACGCTGAGTCAGTGTCATTATTATTCGCGCCTGAACCATTGTCATGCATATGGTCATCTGTTCGAGTAAACAGAAAACGGACTTTAATCCGTCCCCATTCATCGACATGAATTTCTTCATCCTCGACGCCTACGACTTTGGCACGTTGTGGGTGGGTCTTAGGGCGATCTTCAAGTGGCCTGTAAGGTGGAACAATGTCAATGTTTCGACGTTGTAAAATAAGGTTATTGGCTTGGCGCTCATCTTGATTGTTGGTATGAATTTCGGGCTGTTGCCAATGGCTTTCTTTGAGTAAGGCGGTGACTTGGTTAGTTAGATCTTTAGGCAAATTATTTTGGTTAGGGTCTGTTGACATTTCATAATGGTAACTAGATAAAGATACAGACTAAAGCAACGGAGTTTTCATAGTTCTTCATTAGCCTGTCATACCGATTGGCTGTTCCTCGTAAATATTTTTAATCTTGTTAATGCATTTTCCATAAAATACCTGTTTTTATATAAACACCAATCCATATGTTTATTACTAGATTCAGACTTACATTTCTTTAATATATTTGCTTTGTTTCGGTTTTCTCAATTTTTCTCTAAATAATTCTGAATCATAACTCCTATCTGCACACAATATTCCTGTTTCTTTTTAATCCAAAACATCAAAAAAATCAGGTGCACTTTCACATCATGGGTCTTGCTATCATTAATAATAAATTCAGTAGGATTTCCATCCGCATCCACAACAAAATAGATTTTAGAACTATTTCCACCAATGTTATTAGAAATTGCTTTGTCTTTCACTCCGAACGTACGTTGATGCTCTCGCATATGAGAGGCATCGATAGAAACCTATTCTGGATTTGCATCATTTGATAATAATTTAAAGACTTAGATCATTGATTATGGGCCAGCATTGTTGGAATGCATAACGAGAAGTAATGTGGTTTGTCGATTGAGTTTTACTTTCTCACTATTTTTTTTATACAGCAAATATCAACAGCACCTAACTTTTATAAATATATATTATAAAAAATTGTTTTTAATTATGATTAATTTTATTACTAGGTATCACAAAGATTATACTATCAGACATATTTTAAAGAAAGGAAGTGTAGCAACTTGCTACACTTCTTGATTTTTCTCTACCAACTCTTTCAATATATTTTCTAATTTTTCTAAACTAGCATCATCAAAATGAGAAATTTTTAGAGAAACCTTTAATAACTTATCATTAAATTTAATATTCCCAGCAACTTTCCCAGCATATTCAATTTTTTTTACAAGCGATGTTGATGGAGAATCGTTATTATCTTGAACTAGATATTTCGTAGCTTGTGTAACAGCCTTAGTTTGCTCAAGTTGGCCATTCTTTACTTTTGTCCAAACAGTTAACAAGGCTTTTTCAGCACGTTGTTTTATTTCATCGTGATCTGCAAGAAATTTTTTAAAAGCTGTTGCAGCAGTTCGACCTAATAATTGGGGTTCATTTACCAAATCATTCAAGATGGCTTTAGGCAACTTTTCAAAAGATAAATATTTATACATGTCTTCGCGATTTAAGCCTAAAGACTTCGCTAAACGTTGTTTATTTTTCTTTAAATTTTCATCCAAGCCTACCAGACCAATATAGATTTCGAAGTCTGTTAAATCCTGGCGTTTTAAATTTTCAGCTAGTGTAAGTAGTGAAGCTTCTTCATTATTTGCATCAATAATAATGGCTTCAATGGTCGATTTTTTTAGAATTTCATGCGCACGTAATCGACGTTCACCTGCAATCAGTTCAAATTTTAAATTTTCAAGTTTACGAACAGTGATGGGTTGCAACAAACCAACTTCATCGATCGATTCAGCCAGTTCTTTGATTTCCTGCTCATCAAATTTTCTACGCGGTTGATAAGGACTCCGTGAAATGTCTTCAATGGGGACATTTCGTCTAAATTCCTTTAATTCCTTGATATTATCTTTTTGAGCTAATTGATGCTTTTGAGTATTTTGTTTCAGCTTTTGAGCTAAAAGTTCTTTTGCAGTTGCCATAAAATTCTCAATCAGTTAACTTTAGCCAAAACTTCTTTAGCTAAACTTTCAAAAGCCTTTCGGACCTTTCCACTTTTGTCTAGCTTAAGTAAAGACTGCTGCATAATTGCGGCTTGATTTACTTTTGTACTTTGTGGAATAGTCGTTTCCATAATATAGCCCACTTGCTTAAATGCTTCATCACGAATGAGTTTACAAACATTTTGTCTCTCATCGTGCTTAATAAGTAGTGCACCTAATAATTGTAGCTCCGGATTGATTCGCTTTATTTTTTCTAAATGATTAAGTAAGTCTGTAACACCATATAAACCATATTGTGAGCCAGATTCAATCGGGATAATTACATGTGTTGAAGATGCTAAAGCATTACTAGTCAATAGTTTTAAACTTGGAGGGCAGTCAATTAAAATAAAATCATAAAGATCTTTTAAAAGTTCTAATTTTGTAGTGAGTTCTTCTGATGGTCTTGGCGCATCTTCTTTTAATTGGTCCTCAGTTTTTCCTAAATTGAGAGAACCATAAATTAGTGAAACATTATCAAAATTAGTATCTTCTTCTAAAGCGTCGGTAAGTAATGAGACATCACCCACTAATAACTCAGCGGTTGTTACTCCAACTTCACTTGGATGTTTTAAACCAATATGCAAGCTAGCATTTGCTTGAGGATCTAAATCGATCACAAGCACTTTTTTTCCTAAGTTTGCTAGCTCAGAGGCTAAATGAACCACTGTTGTTGTTTTACCACAACCACCCTTGTGATTCGCAACAGCAATAATTTTTGCAGACATACTTGTCAAATCATTCTATATTTACAATTACTATTAATATAAATAACTTTGGGCTAAGTTACTACACCTTTTAAATTTAAAACATTCATTTGTATAACGCTAAAGCAATTTTAAATTTAAAGTTTTATATAGCTAGCTTAATTAATAATTAATAGTAATTAATAATTAAGTTAATTAATAATTAAGCTAATATTTTACATTTAAAAACAATATGATATGGAATTTAAGGTGGAGGGTTTGTCATCTTAAAGTGGAAGAGTTGTCTTCTATAAGTGGAAAGATGATCACTTAAAAGTGGAATGTATGTCACCATAAAGTGGAGTAAATGTCACTTAAAAGTGGAGTAAATGTCACTATGGTGGAATGTTTTTCACTGTTAATTATAAAATATATGTATTATCATTTAAAATACATATAAAACAATTATTTATAATGTTGATAACTTATTTAATTTATGTGCAAGAGTGGAAAAAAAATCACTTACAAAAATAATATTGTGGATAAAGTTGCAAGGCTTTTTTTTACTACACCATTTTTTGATATATTCATTGATCTAAGAGTGGAAAGAATTTCACGCACTCACCCTAGAATGCAGATATTTTGTTCTTATGACTAAACTGGATATTTTTTTTCAGTGATCTGCGTTTTTAAAGGTGGAAAACTTGTCATATCGAAATAGGTTAATTGATTATTTAAAATCCATTATGGGTATTTATTCAGCAATCCGTATTTCTATAAAGAATCAAAAAGATCTAAAAGTGGAGTATTTGTCATCTTTGGGTGGAATTTAAAAATATGTTTCCACTTTAATTGATTTTTACCTAAATTTGGTGACAAGTATTCCACCTTAGGTTTTTTAGGTGAAAGAGTTGAATCTTTTTCCACTTTTTTATATAACATGCATAATCAACTTAAGCACATTTAAAATAGTTAATACACCTTATGTCAGAACTAAGCCATAACAAAGAAGAGTTGGATTCAATCCCGTACTGCATAGGTAATATTCGTCACAATGGGGTTGTAAGTACTAGCAATCGTTTGATACGACCTATTGAATTGTCAGCGAATGAATATAAAGCACTTTTATATGCGATGGCTGTTGCCAATTACGGTGAGAAGAATCATATCGATAAAGAGATTAGTGAACAAACATACATCTATCTGTATAAAGATGATTTAGCTGAATTACTGGGATTAAGTAAGCGAAATTCAATTAATGTAGCCATTGATCGAATTTACAAAGAACTTTCATCCCGTGTGGCGCACTTTGTAATTGAAGAACCTGTAGATGATATAAAGAAAAAGACTAAAAGAGTTCACTCGGTTGTCCCTATTATCCGTGAGTTAAGATGGGAAGATGATTCAAAGAATGCACTTCAAATCAGATTTACCAGTGAAGTATTACCTTACTTTACTCAATTAGCTGGTGGTAATTTTACAACATACCAACTTAAACATTTATTTGCTCTAGATTCAGTTGCAAGTATGAGTCTTTATACCTATTTCATAAAAAACGAATTTAAATTTAAGACTCAGGAAATCTACGAAGTTCCATTATTATTAGAGAATCTCAAAGCCCTAATTGATATAAATGAAACTAAATATGACCGTTGGGTTGATTTTCGACGTTATGTATTAGATAAAATTGTAGCTGAAATTAATGAAAACACTGATTTACAATTAGAATATGAAACAATTAAAAAAGGACGGCCTATTGTAGGCGTAAAATTTAAATTACATCATCGTAGCTTTGAGAAACCTGTAATTGAAAATAAAAAGGCCGAAAAATTAAAGATCTACTTAGATGTTCCATTTGAAGATAATGCTGAGGTAAAAGATCTAGGTGCAAAATTCGATACCACTGTACGTTCATGGTATATTTTTAATGATGATGCAAATTACTTACAGCTTGAAAAGTGGTTTAAGACTGAAGGTTGCCTCACAGACTCTCAAGCAAACGTTGTTATTAATGATTCATTATTTCAAATGGATTTTGCTGAAGTAGGAATGAGCTTAAGTGATTTTAAGAGAAAAATGAAGAATAAATTGAAAACAGATAGTAAATTTGTGGAAAACATCAAGGATCGTCTAAATGAAATTTTCGGAAAGGATATTATCTAGGAGTGTAGCAACTTGCTACACTTTTATCGGCTATTCTTAGTTCAAGAAACCACTTATAACTTTTATTAGTTAAACAGTTATATTGAACGTTCATTTCAACTTCATATTATTCAACTTTAACTACTCGTGGATTGAAATCACAAGTGCGACACATTTGTAGTTAGTTGAAAAAGTTAGGTGTATTCATAGAATCATTAGACTTTTTCAACTCGCAATTGGAAAGGTAATCCCCCCTAAAAATAATAGGATCTAAAAGTAGAATTTTCTCTTAAGATACGAGCAGGAGATTCTGCATGAAAACATCTAAATTTACTGATAGCCAGATCATATCCATTTTGAAGCAGGCTGAATCTGGGACACCCGTAGCTGCCCTTTGTCGTGAACACGGTATGAGTAATGCTACTTTCTATAAATGGCGTGCCAAATAAGGCAGAGATCATCCAGGAAGCGATGTCAAAAAAGTGGTAAGCCATCTCACCGGCGTCAGATGGCACAACAGGCAGTAGCACTGCATGCTATTAGCATTCGCCTAGCTTGCCGTGCATTATTAAATATAATTTTGCAAACACCCCTTAAATTAATATTTAAATATATATAAAATACCAAATACATGAATATAGAAAGAAGAATAAATATAAAACCAAAAGCGAACAAGGCAAATATATGATCTGAAACCAATAAGTTGATAATTTTATTCATTTATACTTTCCACTTTATCATACATATATCCCGCACCAACGCCAGCAATTTCTGATGCACCTTTCGTAGCAAGTGCAGCCGATACTGCTACAATTCCAATAACAATTAATCCTGTGCCACCTGTAGCCAAACCGACAATTAATGCTGCTGTAAATGTGCCAGCAACAATTCCAGTTCCTAACTTTGCTGTCTCAACCACTGTTGTTCTTGCTTTATCCTCTAGTGCAGCTTCATACACTTTTATGCTCTAACCTACAATATCCGTAGCAATAGACACATAGCCTGCTATTTTAAGAAAAAAACCGAGACATTAACTCGGTTTGGCTGTGTTGCACAAAGATTTCATAACTATATGATTTTAAAAGTTTTGATTGTTTTTTGATCCAAAATTAAATTTATTTAAATCAGATGCTTACATATTTATGCAACAAAGCCCTCTACCGGTGATACAATTTGGTTGAGTTTTTAAATATATCTTTAGGGTTGTGATGTTATCTTAATGTCAGAGACTCAGCGTGTCTTGAGGAATTCCTCAACAGAGATTTCTTGCTCTACATAGAAAACACCATTTTGGTCTGCTTTCATTTTTTTAATAAAATTACCTTGGAGTTTGTTGATCTCTAGTAGATCTTTAAGTATTTGATCTGCAATTTTATTCTTCCAATTATTTTCTGGATCTAAAGGAATCGACATGAGGTTCTCCTAGTTCGGATGTGGTATGAATTTCATTATCAGTATCGCAGAAAATTTGAAATAAATTGAAGTAGCGGATAAACATGGTCGAATGTATATATGAGCATTTAAGCGTGGATAATGAGCTTTATTTATATGCAAGCTTTTGTAGTTCATCTTTATGTTGATGAATTACACGTTTTATATGATGTGAGACGATACGTTGCGTCGCTTGGCTGTTGTCAAATACCATAGGTATAACTTCAATTATGGGGCGTGATCTTTGCTCAACATTTTTAAAATCGATTAGTCTTTTCATTTTTCCATAAAACTTTAATGGCGTTATATAATTTTATACTAATGAGAAGCATGAGCCGAAGTTTAAAAGTCCTAATTTACTATTAAGTATCAAAAAACCATGTGTCGGTACTTATTTTAGGTTCTGATAGGGCTGATATTTCATCATTAATATGGCAAAAAAATTTAAAATTGAATTATCTGACGCTTTAAAAGGTTTCACAAAAATATGTCTATTTAAACTTCGATGATCAAATTTTCTCTAAAACCATTTTTACCTTGCTCTGGCGGATAACCCAAAGGATTGATCACTAATCTACATCCGTCGACTACAGTATCCACTGATGTATGCGTATGTCCTGCAATCCATAACTTAAAACCTTTTACATCTAGGCTATTAATAAAATAGGGATTGAGGGCCGATGCAACAGGATGCGTACCCCAATATGGATCAAGACAAGCTAAATGAGGCGGGAAGTGCGTAATGACAATCACATTATCTTGATTCTTAAATTGCATTATATTTTGATAATATTTATTAAATAGTTCAATGTAGTCATTAGCAGTTATAGTTCGATGATCATGGCCAATCATGATTTGATCAAAATCATAAATGGATTGTTCAGCATCTTTTTGAGACTGTAAAAGTGCACTAGGAAATGTAAGTGGAGAATTTGAACGAAAGTTCGTAAACAGAGTTCCACCTACAAATATTTTATCTTGTATCCTGATATGATTATCATCAATAAGGGCATTTTCAGGATAATTTTCTTTCAAGAAATCTACGACTAAATTGTAGTTAGAGCTGTAGTAATCATGATTACCTAAAACAAAGATAAATTTTTTATTCAGAGATTTACATTTTTCGGCAAACTCAATTGCACCACTTAAGCGATTAGAAAAATCACCAGCGTGGATAATGACGTCAGCTTGCTCTGATATTGAATATTTAGAATTGTGAGTATCCGATAAAATTTGCAGTTTCAATCTACTTCCTTTATTAAATTATGCTGTTTAAATATATAGAGTTTCATTGCGATCAGTTTACAGCAACTAAATATTGTAGAAATTATAAGATACTAGTCAGAATACTGTGAATATAGACCAAGGTCAGCGTGTAGAAAATTTAATGCTAAAACTTAGAGTTGTGCTGTGTCGTATCGCTACACCAGCAATTAGTATTCGGATTCCAAGTTTGGGCTTACACCCAAAACTATATTTTTATAAAGATCATCGTTTTCAAGTGACATCCTTTTTGGCTTGGTTCTCTATCGTCTGCGAAATTGAACAAGATTGTTTTGAAATACAGAATAAGAAGTTAGATTTTATTGGTTTTACCCGAGCACGCCGTGGTGTTGAAAGTTTAATTGAAAAAATTCCTGTGGCGATCAAAGAAACTGTCGGTAAGTTTGGTAGCGGGATCAGATCACATGAGCGATTGAAAAACGTCTATCAAGCATTTATCTGTATTGGACTCAATATGGATTTAGATTTCGAAGATGAAGTTTGTTTGAACACCGTCATTCTTTCGATGAGTCAATCATTTGATTATATTAATTTTAACGACTTTTACCTTGAACGTTTTGGTGGCGATTATGATGAGAGCATTGTTGATGATGTAGTAAGCTTTGTGAAATCAGTAAGATCATCAAAGAAGAAAAAACCTCTAAATTTTTCACTCGCGGCCAAAAGAAACCTGTATCAACGTGAGGAAAGGAAAACTTGGAGCTATTGCGAAGTATGTGATAGCGCTTTATACCTTGAATCGACTGAAGTAGATCATCGTGAATCGAAAGCAGAAGGTGGTTACGGTGTTTTAGAAAATGGAGCAATTATTCACCCGATATGTAATCGTTTTAAGTCAGATCGTGATTTAGATGAAGTAAGGGCTGATTTATTTTTTTGTTTTTTAGTAGACTGAGTTTAGTTTTTAGCCTAAGCAACCAATATGAAAACAATAGACTATTACAACCAATACGCAGATCAATTTTTACAAGCCACGTTGTATGTGGATATGGAAAGCCTATACCAACCATTTTTAGCTGAGTTGCCAGATTCAGCACGCATCTTGGATTTAGGCTGTGGCTCAGGGCGTGACACTTTGGCTTTTAAAAATAAAGGCTATCAAGTTGATGCTATCGACTATTCTGAAGTATTGGTCGAACGAGCGAGCCAACTGACTGGTATCGCTGTTCAGCAGCAAAGTTTTTATGAGCTTGATATGCACGATGTTTATGATGGGGTATGGGCATGTGCCTCTTTACTACATTGTGCTCGTAATAGACTCCCTGATGTTTTAAAACGTATTCATGCTGCATTACGCCGTGGCGGTGTGTGCTATATGTCTTTTAAATATGGAACAGCAGATAGAGTAAAAGGCGGTAGAGCATTTACTGACTTAAATGAAGAACAGGCTCAGGAATTGTTACATCGGTTGAATGGGGTTAGGGTATTAAAACAGTGGATTACAGTAGATCAGCGACCTGATCGACAAGAAAAATGGCTTAATCTTCTTTGGAAAAAACATGCCTGACTTTATTCCTACTGCACAAGAACAACTTAAATTTCTAAAAAATATTCAGCTGATTTTACAGTCGGGTAGTTTTAGTAGCACCTATAAATTTGCATTGCTGATTAGCCTAAGCCGATTAGCTATTGAAAAAGGTGAAGATTCAGGTGAGAGTCTATCACTCGAATATACGGATATCGCTGAGAAGTTTATCGAGCTGTATTGGAAGCAAGCGGTACCCTATACCTTTAATGATGAAGGGCAGCTGATTTTAAATCAGAACAATGGTAAACAAGCTGCCATTGTGAATCGCATTATACAGCTTCGGCAAAGCTACTCTTCTTTGGGGTTATTAAGACGAGATTCATTGGTGTGGTTGAAGCTAGTTAAAGATGTCGCTCGCACTGTAAAAGACATGCCAGTCCGCTACTTGCAAAACATCAATGGTCAAAATTTTGAGTTTTTATATCAGCTTGATCGGTGTGGAAAGCAGCTCATCCTTTTGCCTCAAGTCATGTTTTGCTTACGACAGTTCAGTGAAATCATCGAAGAGCTTTGCCAGAAACGTTGGATTGACTATATCCGTAAGAACAGCAGCAATGCACCTATTTTGAATCAGTTGCCGAATCTTGAACAATTCTTGTTTGAGCCGAGTCGGAACCAATTAAATGCTGTGGCTAATGTGTTGGTCGAGCTACAGGACTGTAAATGCTTCTACTGCAATAAACCGATGCGCAATGGCAATTACGCCGTTGATCATTTCATTCCATGGTCTATGTATCCATCAGATACAGGGCATAATTTCGTGTTGGCGGATTCAAGCTGTAATTCTAAGAAAAGTAATCTACTCGCATCAGATGAGTTTTTGTATAAGTGGCAGGAACGCAATGAAGAGCAGGATTTGATTATTGTGAATCGAATTTCTGTATTGGGATTTCTGACAGATAAAGAACGCTCACATAAGGTGGCTGAGTGGGCTTATGTACAGGGTAAAGAAAATAATTATTTGATGTGGACGGGTTAAATTTATAAGGAAGTGAAATGGCACGTTATCAATATGCAAAAAGTGAACATGGTGAAATTGTCAAAGCAGTTGATTTAGTCGGACAAGAAGAGAAATCTGAATACATTTGCCTGGGCTGTGATAATCCTTTAATTGCTAAGGTGAATGGCAAAATCAAGAAACCTCATTTTGCCCATAAAACTGTACTAGAGTGCAATGGTGAAACTTATTTACACCGTTTGGGTAAACGTGCTTTTTTTGAAACTTATCAAAGATGTTTAACTAAAAACGAACCATTTTATATTACGTTCTACGTGCCTAGGAGATGCCAAAAATTTAAAAGAACCATTCGAAAACATTGTGATCTTGGTTATACAGAGAAATGCTTTGATCTCACAAATTATTTTTCACAAATACAAGTTGAGAAGAGGCATGACCAGTTTATTCCAGACCTATTGTTAACCCGTCAAAATAATGCCGAAGATTGTATTTATATTGAAATTGCTGTGACTCATTTTTTGAGTGAAAAAAAGGAAAACTCAGGCAAGCGAATTATTGAAATACCATTGGATTGCGAAGAGGATGTCGAAAAAATATATAGGGCAGATTTGAAGCCAAGCGATGCTCTCTTTTTGGGATTCAATCAAGAAAGTGCTCCCATAGTTGATGCTGATTGTAAATGTATGCACAAACGGTATTTTTTATTTCTAGTTTGGGATTCAGGTAAGGCTTGGCTAGGTTTGGAATATTTAGCAGATATAAAAGCTAAGTTATCGAAGTATCAAGATAAAATTGAATATAGCAATATTATTGAAACTGATTTGGAATTTGAGAACTCAAATGTACTGATGGGTTATGCACATGGGGATATGTTTATTTCACAGTTAAAACTTGCGGTTGAAAAGAAAGTACCTGTGAAGAGTTGTTTTTTGTGTAAATATAGTGGTGATAATTATAATTATACAGAAGGTCTACCTATCTATTGCAAAGCGAAGAAGAAGGCCTGTAATTCTAATCAGGCAGCAGAGTGTGATTGGTATCGGCTGGCATAGGAAAAAAATAAATAAATGATGGTTGTTTAATTTTTAACCTAATTTGTTGGATTTTAGGCAAAATTGAGAAATTTCTTTCTTCATAATTCTTACATCGGTCTAGAAACGCCATGACATTCGTATATGTAAGGAGATAAAGATGAGTAAAGCAGGCTGGCCAAGTACCACAGGGAATCCTTCAGTCGGTGGTCGTGATAATAATCCACCACGTAAATAGGGAGCGCTACGAATGCACTTAAGATTGCAAGTATCAGGTTCAAAAGGAGTTGGACTTTTTTCACCTGAAACTGTTGATGAATTGGAAACAATGTTAGGACATAAAGTTGTTCTATTAAAAGAACCACGTTCAGAATTTGGACTCGGTAGTGTTGTGAATGTCTTTAAGACTGCACAGTCTTTGGATATGCATTTAGACATTGGTGATAAAGATGATTCATGGGATTTTCTTTTATTACCTTATAAACCTTTTGATAAATCAATTTTGAAAATTTATAAGAATGATGCGCTTTGGAAAATCAGACGTAGTTATGAAACTTTCCCAAGATGGTCACAAATTGATTATGAAGAAGCTGTGGAGTTCTTTAATGAGATTTCACAAGTAGCAGGCTGGCCTAGCACCACCGGAAATCCTTCAGGTGGTGGTCGTGATAATAATTCACCAGCTAAGTGAGAGATCATATGAAAATTAAATTATTGGTCTCTGAAGCAAATGGCAAATATTTGTACGAACCTAAAACTGTTGCTGAACTTGAGCATATCTTAGGTGCGCCAGTTGTGCTTTTAAAAAAGCCTATCTACGCATTAGGGCTTGGCTGTGTGATTAATGTGTTTAGAACAGTTCAAGCTTTAAACATTAGGCTTGAGGTTGGTACAGAAAAAGATGATTGGAACTTTATCATTCGTCCCGATCATAGCTTTAACCCTAGCATGGGGCGTGCTTTTGAAGACAATGCTTGGCGCCAGATTAGAAAATCACATGTTGACTATCCTTTATGGTCACAGATTGATTATGAAGACGCCGTAGCTTTCTTTGAGGAGTTCCACTTTGGAGGTGGTTGGCCAAGTAAAACAGGCAACCCCTCCGGTTCAGGTCGCTATAACAATATCTAAGTGATCTTAGCGATATCAGTAAACTGTCGAGGCCACTGAAAAGTGGCCTTTTTGCCATTAGGCACATAGAACATTTTCCATAAATCCATAAACTCACGAGTAGCGCTGAGTCCCTGTAAAACCTCAGGAGAATTTGTTTTCTGTGCTTCGTAGACTAGGAATTGGAAGTAGTAGATGAGCCACAGTGCGTTCATATCGTTGAAGGCTACGAAATCCTCATCGTTGATGGTTCTTGAAAGTAGAAAACGAGAATTAGACTCTGTGATTTTTTCATATAGATCATCAAATATTAGCTTAACTTGATCAAATGGTGTCGTAAAAAACTGGTCGATATCGGTTAAATAACAAAACCGATCTTCAGCTCTCATTTTTTTTAGTAATTGGCGCATTGTTTTAATTCGTGGGTGATCTTCATCGTCGTAGTTATTACTGTCATTATCAAGTAATTCCGTATTTAGATATTTATCAAATGAGCTGATTGAAGGAAGCTTTTCTAATGGTTTTTTATTTGCGTGTGAGGCTAGTGAGTAGATGATGAAATCGGAAAAACTACTGGATGGACCATAGGGTTTATTTTTCTTAAAACGAAACTTAAACAACTGCGTAAAGCACAATGGCTCCATATTACTGTCTGAGGTTAGGATTGCATCAAGATGAATGAAGAGCAACATAATCAGATGAATCGGTTGTTGCATTTTTTCTAATGAAAGATAGTTATGTTCATGTTCTGTAACCACAATACTTTGGATAAAGTGATGCAACTCAGTAACACTCTTTTCTGAAAAACCCGTCAATTCAGCTTGGTCGAATAGCGCAACATGCTTATTCCAATTTTGATACATCTCATTTTGCAAAGGGTAGAGCGATAGGCATTTCAAAATATACGCAAATGTGATCTGGATATTTTCACCCTGATCAACCACTTGACTGGAGTTGCTATCTAAAATATCTAACCCAAGAGCTTCACAAAGCATGCCCTTTAATTCAATAGGTGAGAGATCTTCTTCGATGGAATCTGCATTTTTAACCAATCGTTCTATATTGCTTTCAAGCGTTCGATCAAACTTTTTTAGTATTGAAAAATTAAATTGTGTTAAATCCATGAAATACCTTTGAATTAAGTGGTGATCTCAGCGACAAGCTTTGGCGTATTATCCTGAAGTTACCCATATATACACTGCCACAAGACTTTAAAATAGTGTTAAATACGGGCATTAAAATTTAATGCTTTATTTGGGTTCTCATGGATCATTCAGTACATAACAAATTGGTTTCATTTATCTGGTCGATTGCTGATGACTGTCTTCGAGATGTCTATGTACGTGGTAAATATCGTGATGTAATTTTGCCGATGGTGGTATTACGCCGTTTGGACACTTTATTAGAGCCGACTAAAGATGCAGTACTCGAAGAAGTTCGCTACCAACAAGTCGAAATGGAACTCACCGAGTTCGATGATGAGCCACTGAAAGAAGCATCAGGCTATGTGTTCTATAACACCTCTAAATGGACATTACGCTCACTATATACCGCCGCATCAAATAACTCTCAAATATTATTGGCAAACTTTGAAGAATATTTAGAAGGTTTTAGCGACAACGTTAAAGAAATCATTCAATGCTTTAACCTGTACGCTCAAATCCGCCACATGTCACATAAAAATGTGCTGTTAGATGTGGTCGAGAAATTCCTATCGCCGTACATTAACTTAACCCCTGATGATGCAGTCGACCCAGACGGCTATCGTTTACCTGCATTGACCAACTTAGGCATGGGTTATGTCTTTGAAGAATTGATTCGTAAATTTAACGAAGAAAATAACGAAGAGGCAGGTGAACACTTTACTCCACGTGAAGTGATTGAGTTAATGACGCACTTTGTTTTTGACCCAATTCAGGAAAAATTACCTTTAACCATTACGGTATACGACCCTGCATGTGGTTCGGGTGGGATGCTGACCGAAGCACAAAACTTTATTGAAGAGCGTTATAGCGTTGAAAATGGCAACCGTGACGTGATTTTGTATGGTAAAGAGATCAATGACGAGACTTATGCCATCTGTAAGTCAGACATGATGATCAAGGGCAATAACCCTGAAAATATTCGTGTCGGTTCAACACTGACCACTGATGAGTTTGTCGGCACGAAGTTCGACTTTATGCTCTCTAACCCGCCATATGGTAAGAGCTGGGCATCTGAGCAAAAGCATATTAAAGATGGTTCAGATGTAATTGATCCACGCTTTATCGTGAAGTTAAAAGACTATTGGGGCAATGAAGAGAGCTGTGATGCAACACCACGTTCAAGCGATGGTCAGCTTCTATTCCTGATGGAAATGGTTAATAAGATGAAATCGCCCGAGCATAACGGCATTGGTGGTCGTATTGCCTCAGTTCATAATGGTTCAAGCTTATTTACCGGTGATGCAGGTGGCGGTGAAAGTAATATTCGTCGTTATATCATCGAAAATGACTTACTCAATGCGATTGTGCAATTGCCAAACAACTTATTCTATAACACGGGCATTACTACGTATATTTGGTTGTTGTCGAATAACAAGCCACAACAGCGCAAAGGCAAAGTACAACTGATTGACGCAAGTTTGATGTTCCGCAAGTTGCGTAAAAACTTGGGCAATAAAAACTGTGAATTTGCGCCTGAGCATATTGCAGAAATTATGCAGACCTATCTTGCAGGTCAAGATGTAGAGCGTCAGCTTGATGAGCAAAATGATCCTATCGGTATCGCAAGTAAGATTTTTGATAACCAAGATTTTGGTTATTACAAAGTCAATATTGAGCGTCCAGATCGCCGTAGAGCGCAGTTTAGTGCAGAGCGTTTGCAAGGCTTACGTTTTGATAAGTCGTTGTCTGAGCCAATGGAATATATGTATAGCACCTATGGTGATGACATTTATACCGAAGCGAAGCTTGATGCTGTGAAAAAAGAGGTCTTGGCATGGTGTGAAGCGCAAGAGATTACGCTGAACAATAAAGCCCAAGCCAAGCTATTTGATGTAGAACATTGGAATGCTTTAAAAACAGCGTTGGACAGTGCGTTAAGCATCATGCAACAGGTAGGCACAGATGAGTTTTCAGACTTTAATCTGTTTAAGAAAAAAGTCGATGAAGCGATTAAAGCCTTAAAAATTAAGCTGTCGAATTCTGAAAAGAACAACATTTTCAATGCGGTAAGTTGGTATGACGAAAACGCAGAAAAAGTGGTGAAAAAAGTCGTTAAGCTGAATGACGCTGAGCTGGCTGATTTAGTTGCACACTTGGGCTGTACAGAAGCTGATTTGGCGGACTTTGGCTATTATGCAACAGCGAAAAAAGGCGAGTTCACTACTTATGAAAGCAATAGCGATTTGCGTGATAGTGAATCTGTACCGTTAAAAAAGCAGATTCATCAGTATTTCCTAGATGAAGTGAAACAGCATGTGGCTGAGGCGTGGATTAATCTGGATTCTGTGAAGATTGGTTATGAGATTAGCTTTAATAAGTATTTCTACCAGCATAAGCCTTTGCGTTCTTTAGAAGATGTGGCTCAGGATATTTTAAGTCTTGAGAAACAAGCCGATGGTTTGATTGCACAGGTTTTGGGTCTTTAAGGGGAAGCATGATGTTTGAAAAATATGATGCTTATAAAGATTCTGGTGTGGAATGGTTGGGTACGATACCAAGTAACTGGGATATTTTTTCATTAAAAAGATCAATTGATGGTTGTTTTAATGGTCTTTGGGGGAGTGATCCTAAAGAAAATAATGATGATATTGTTGTTTTACGTGTTGCTGATTTTGACAGAAATAAATTAGTTATCGATAACTCAAAACTGACACTTCGCAATATCAAAAAATCAGAAATTGGTAATCGCCTTTTGAAAAAAGGTGATTTACTAATTGAAAAATCAGGTGGTGGTGACAAAACATTAGTTGGTTGTGTGGTTCTTTTCAATGAAAACTATAAGGCACTTACATCTAATTTTGTTGCTAAAATGACACCAAAAAGTAATGTAAATAGTTATTTTTTAAATTACTTTTTTGCAGCCTTGTATGCAAATAATATTAATTACCAATCCATTAAGCAGACAACTGGTATACAAAATTTAGATACAAATTCGTATTTAAATGAAAAGCTTGCATTGCCTAGTTTGCATGAACAAGAAGCAATAGTAAGTTTTCTAAATCAAAAAACATCTGAAATCGACCAAGCGATTGCGATTAAAGAACAACAAATTGCTTTACTGAATGAACGTAAGCAAATTGTCATTCAAAAAGCAGTGACTCAAGGTTTAGATCCAAATGTACCGATGAAAAATTCGGGTGTGGAATGGATTGGTCAAATTCCTGAGTATTGGGAAATTAGTGCAAATAGAACCATATTCAAAGAACGTAATGAACAAGGTAAAGAAGGGTTGCCACTTTTATCTGTTTCAATTCATTCAGGTGTTTCGAACGAAGAAATTTCCGAAGAAGACAATGTACGTGGTCGTGTAAAAATTGAGGATAAATCTAAATATATTCTCGTTAAAAAAGGCGATATCGCTTTTAACATGATGCGAGCTTGGCAAGGTGGTATTGGTGCAGTTTCAGTAGATGGAATGGTTAGCCCTGCATATATTGTTGCCAAACCAAATGATTTGATCAATTCAGAGTTTTTTGAATATCAGTATCGTTGTCCTGAGTTTATTCAACAAATGGATCGTTATTCCAAAGGCATTACAGATTTCCGTAAACGCTTATATTGGGATGGCTTTAAACAATTAGTGACCGTTGTTCCTCCTTTAGAAGAGCAACTTAAAATAGTTGAACAGATTAAAGCCATTGAGCAACAAACAAATTTTGCGATTCAAATTAAGAATCAGCAAATAGAAAAGTTAAAAGAATATAAAACTATACTCATTAATGATGCCGTGACAGGCAAAATTAAAGTGGCATAAAAAATTTAAACCTAGCGAACTTCGATTGGCTAGGTTTTTTAATATTTCGGGGGGAATATGAGCTTATATACAGTAGACACAGCCAATAAAAAACTAAAACCACTAGACATCACACAATTGAAACAACATAACCTGACAGAGCGTTATGACTTACAAGAATGGTTGGTGAGCCATCCTGAAGCATTGGGTGAAGAACTACTGATTATTCAAAAAGAATTTGATGGCTTTGATGGTACAGGTGAACGCCTAGACCTGTTGGCATTAGACACCAAAGGACAACTTGTACTCATTGAAAACAAACGAGATGACAGTGGGCGTGACGCCGTGTGGCAGGCACTCAAATATGCCTCTTATGTTGCGCCATTTACAGCTGAAGATATTATTAATGTTTATGCCAATTACCTAAGTAAGTACAAACCAATTGATGCGGATTTAGATGTCGATGCTTATGAGCCTGAACATGTTCATCACACAGCACGTATATTGATTGAAAAATTCTTAGGTGGAAATGCTGATTTAGATTGGATGAGTCAGCTGAATCCCAAGGCAACTCAACGCATCATTCTCGTTGCAGGTGAATTTAGAAAAGAAGTCACAAATACTGCGCTTTGGCTAATTGAACGTGAGATCGATGTTAAGTGTGTAAAGGTATCGCCATATATATTGAATAGCCAGTTACTGGTCGATATACAGCAAATTATCCCTGTCCCCGAAGCATCTGAATATATGGTTCGCTTAAGCCGAAAGGATGCTGAAGTGAAAACACTCAAAGAAAAAGAGAACTCACTTGAGAAAATGAGGATAGCTTATTGGGCGCAGTTGTTAGAAGATTTTCAAAATAGAAATTTCGACCTTTTTCGCAATGTTAATCCCATTGGTGTTGGCTGGCGTAGTGCAGGGGCAACGATTGCACAATGTAACTACAATTTGATTTTTGCCCAAAAAGAATTACGAGTAGAGCTTGAGTTCGCGACGAGCAATACTGAACACAATAAAAAGCTCTTTGATTTCTTCTACGCACAGAAAGCACAAGTTGAGCAAAGTTATGGTCTACAGTTGACTTGGCTCAGATCAGAAAATCAAAAGCTATCTAAGATTGTCATAAGTACGGCTGTTGAGGGATACAACAAGGAAAAATGGTCAGAGTACATTCAATGGCATTATGAACATGTTCAAAAGTTTGAACAGGTATTTAAGCCTTATATGAAAGATGCGTATCAAGTAATTAAGTAAGAAAGTAAAGATTTAAAAATTGGGGGTAGGGTGGATACAGCAAATTTATTGGCACAGATTAGCCAACTGTTAGAGGATAAGCCTGACTTATCTGAAATTGCAGATGATCGATTAGGGCAACTCATTTCTTATTTAGAACAAAAAGAAAATTCATTGGAATTGAAAACCATTAATGAATTACAGAAGGCTAATTTTTTTGTTGATAGTTACCAACGAGGCTATAAGTGGAAAGAACAACAAGTTTGGGAACTGCTAAATGATATTGATGAGTTTGAACCAAAACTGGACAGTGATTTTTATTGCTTGCAACCTGTAGTCGTGAAAAGAAAGACCGAAGGGACACAACACTATTGGGAACTCATTGATGGTCAGCAACGGATGACCACAATTTTTATTATTTTGACTTATTTAACCAATGAGTCATATTTTACTCTTCGTTATGAGACTAGAGAATCAAGTACAGAGCATTTAAATAACTTAACTGGACTCACTGAAAATAACCTACCAACGATTGATGCTCATTACTTCTATACGGCTTATCAAGCTGTCAAAACGTGGTTTGAAAAAAAGGGCACAGAATTTAACAGGGAGCATTGGAAGGATAAGCTCTTACATCATACAAAAGTCATTTGGTATGCCGTACGTGTAGATCGGGATCAAGATTCAAAAAAACAATCTATTGAAATCTTTAGTCGATTAAACCAAGGCAAGATTCCACTCACTGATGCAGAACTGATAAAAGCTTTATTTTTACAAAAAATTGCGAATGCCTATGGAAATGATCATCTTGCAGTTCAGAAGCAAACTGAAATGGCGAATCAATGGGATGCGATTGAACAGGCCTTACAAAATGATGAATTTTGGGCATTCTTGAGTCCGGCACAACAAACCAATAAACACACACGGATTGAACTTATTTTTGATCTGATTGCGAATAAAAAGACGGATAAAAAAGTACTAAAACTGAAAGTAGATCATCAAACTTTTATCTATTACGCAAATGAGTTTAAAAAAGCTCATAATGTGAAAGATTTAATTGAAAAAGAGTGGCTAAAGGTTCTCACAGGATTTCAGTATTTAAATGAGTGGTATGAAAATGATCGTTTATACCATCTTATCGGCTATTTGGTAGGTCAAGAATATAAAACTATTCAGGATATCTGGACTATAGCTCAAGATTGTAAACGAGATGAATTTGAAGCGAAGCTAAAAAACTTTATCCAAATTGAATTAAGTCATCTTTTTAAGAAAGACAAAAATGCCAAAGAATTAGATTTTGAGCATGTCTTTTATGATGCAGATGACACTTCATGTCGATCAAAAATTAAATCAATACTCGTACTATTTAATATTTTTAGATATGAGCGACACAATACACGTTTTTCTTTTAAACGCTATAACCAAGTAAAGTGGGATATTGAGCATATCCATGCCCAGCAAAGTGAGGAGTTGTCTAGCAAGGATGATCAAATCAAGGTTTGGGTATCTGAGCAAAAGGCATTGTTGGAGGAAATAACAGATAGCATTTCTAAGGAAAAGCTTGGAGAAATATTAACTCAATATGAGACAGTCACAGATCCTACGCAAAAAGAGCATTTGTATAATCAATATAATGAAATTTTAGAAACGCTGATCGGCAGTTTCTCTGAAAATATTCAAACACTTGATAATTTATGCCTTTTACCAGAAAGTGATAATCGCTCTATAGGAAATGATCCATTTTTTATTAAGAGAAAGAAAGTTTTACAAGCCGAAAAAGAGCTTTATGAATTAGGTAAGACTGACAAAGCCAACTTTATTCCTTTAGCATCACAACAGGTATTTTCTAAGTATTTTAGTGACGATGTAAATCACATGCTGAAGTGGGATACTGCAGATAGGAAAAACTATAAACAAGCATTATTAGACTGCTTTAAACAATTTGGTATTGAATTTCACGATGAAAATGAGGGGTGATGAAAAATGGCTAAATTGACATTGTGGAAAGCATTGGAACAATATCATATTGTTATACCTACAATTCAGCGTGATTACGCACAGGGTCGAAAGAATGATCCAAAGATTGCACAAATCCGTAAAACATTTTTGCAAGCTTTAGTACAAAGTTTGACTGAAAATCAAGAGCTTGAACTAGATTTTGTTTATGGATCTTTAAATTACAAAACACTTGAATTATTAGATGGGCAACAACGTCTAACGACTTTGTTCCTTTTACATTGTTATCTTGTGAATAAAAATAAGGCAAATATAAATGAAATTGATTTAATTAAAAAACAATTACAGAAATTCAGCTATCAAACACGTACAAGTTCTAAGCTGTTCATCTCTCAATTAGTTGAGAAGTTAGTCGAAATGGAATGGAGTGATAAGCCTTCCGTGGCGATTGAAAACGAAGCGTGGTTTCT
Organism: Acinetobacter sp. ANC 5600; assembly: GCF_002018395.1. Lineage (NCBI taxonomy): Bacteria > Pseudomonadati > Pseudomonadota > Gammaproteobacteria > Moraxellales > Moraxellaceae > Acinetobacter > Acinetobacter sp. ANC 5600. The sequence goes on along the minus strand of NZ_MVKW01000010.1, from coordinate 60,497 downwards.
AGCAGTATGGCGTAAAGATCCAACCATTATTGCAATATTAACGATGTTAGATGAATTAGAAACATTGCTGGGATCCAAGCATACGGATGAGCTTGATGAATTATGGGTGAGATTGAGTAGTCATTCGATTCTGAATTTTTATCTGTTACCAATGAATGAATTTTCATTAACCGATGAGCTATATATCAAAATGAATGCCAGAGGTGTTCAACTAACAGAATTTGAAAACTTTAAAGCATGGCTTCAGGGTTTTCTTGAAAATAAAATTGATACCAGCAAGGCAAATACTTTTTTTCAGAGTATTGACACAAAGTGGACCGATTTAATTTGGACTACGAGTAAAGACTGGAATAAATCTTTTGATGCGAGTTTTATTCATTTCTTTAAAATTTGTTTGCTATGTGAGCATCAAAAGTATTTATCCAAAAATCAAAAATCTGATTACACGGATGAAAAAGATATTGAGAGTTTAGTGAGCCGTTTGAGACTTAATTTATTTATTTCGCAAAAGCAATATATGGATTTATTCTCAAATGAAGTTAGCAATACGATTGATAACTTAACAGCGCTATTAGATTTTGCTGTAGTGCATCAAAGCAAACACAATGTCTTCAAAATATTAAGTACAGATAAGCCTTCCTATGAAGAGCAAGCAAACTTCGCAACCGCTTATTATTTTACCAAGTATATTCAAAACATTGATCAATTTGAGGATTGGAAAAGAATCAGTGGTTGGTTGGTAAAAAATGCTAAGGGTTACTATAACTCTGAAAAGTTAATGCTTTCAGTACTCGAAGCACTGGAACAATTAGCGATGTATATTGGTCATGAAAGTGTCCTGTATAAAATTAGCACTTTGCACCAACATCAAAACATTATAGAACTTTGTAGTAAAACTGCTTTTGAAAAATCACATATTGAGCATGAAATTGAAAAAGCCAAGCTCATTCTTCAAGATCAAGCGTGGAAAGAGTTATTAAAGAAATACGAAGAGCATAATTATTTCTATGGGCGAGTTGATTTCTTACTTGATTATGCAAAGGCAGATGATCAGAGCATTTGCATTGAAAAGTTTACTTATTACGCTGAAACTGCAAAAAAATTATTTGACGATGTATTTATAAAAGACAAGGAATATCGACTCCATAGGTCATTATTAAGCTTAGGTGACAGCTTAAACAACTATTTCGTTAAACGCGGAAGAAATTTAAGTTTTTGTTCGGCTACCTATAACTCATATCGTGATAGAGCAGAAAATTGGCGAGATGTATTTGATCACAATAGAGTCTCTGCAAATAATAAATACCCTCAGCTTAAAATCCTATTAGATATGTTAGAGGGTGATGTTAGTTTTGAAAAACTGAATGCTATTAGGAATCAAAAGTTGGCTCAAATCTATGATTGGAGAAAATATTTTATTCTTGATGCAAAGATTTTTAAGTATTGTTCTGGTACGCAGATTAGAAAGGACAGTGATGATCTTATCTTTTTACTCAAAAAGTCAAAGCTTAGTGGGACACATGCTGAGTTAAGAAGTTATGTTTTATATCACACCTTGCAGACAGCAGAATACGGTTTAATAGATACAGACCTTGATTATTTATCTGTTTCTAGCAGAGAGATTATGCCAAGTTTAAAAGTTCAAAATAGGCTTAGAGTTACATTTAAAAATGGTGTATTTATCAATGAAATCATTGAAAAAAATGTAGAAGAGATTGACGTTTTTAGACCAATCACAAGTGAAGAAATGCAAGAGTTTAAAAATATCATAGAAGCACAACAGCAAGTATTAGATGAAATTAAATACCCAGAAATAGTAGAGGTTGCTTAATGGTCAGTTTAACCGATGAACGTGCTTTAGAAATGGCAATTGAAAAAGCGCTGACTGGAACATGCCTTGAAAATGTCAAAGCTGGGTTAACCGATATGGTGATACCTCATCATGGCTTTGTATCAGGTTCACCTTCAAATTTTGACATGCTGTATGCCTTAGATATCCAATATTTTTGGCAGTTTCTTGAACAAACACAAGCAGATGAACTAGCGAAAATTCAGAAATTCAACCCACACGATTGGCAACGAAAAATCTATGAGCGCTTTGATCGAATGATCAGAAAGCATGGGGTGGTTCATCTACTTAAAAAAGGTCTTGCCGTAGATCAAGCGCATTTTCAGTTGATGTACCCAGCGCCGTTGGCAAGTAGTTCTCAGAAGATTAAAGACCGCTTCAAGCAGAACATTTTCAGTGTGACTCGCCAATTACGTTACTCAAAAGCCAATCCATTACAAGAAATTGATATGGTGGTATTTGTAAATGGTATTCCCATTATTACCTTTGAATTAAAGAACGAATGGACAGGGCAGAATGCTCGTCATCATGGACAGAAGCAATATAAACAAGATCGAGATATTACTCAGCCCTTATTGAGCTTTGCTCGTTGTATCGTGCATATGGCTGTCGATACCGATGAAGTCTATATGACTACGAAGCTTGCTGGAGCGAATACCTTCTTCTTGCCTTTTAATAAAGGTCATAATGCAGGTGCAGGAAATCCGCCAAATGCAGAGGGGCATAAAACGGCATACCTTTGGAAAGAACTCCTTTCAAAAGAAAGTCTAGCGAATATCATTCAGCACTTCGTACGACTAGATGGTGATGAGAAAACCTTATTAGACAAAAGGAATCTCTATTTCCCTCGTTATCATCAGCTCAGTGTAGTTCGTCGTCTTATTCATGATGTTTCAACTAAAGGGGTGGGTCAAACTTACCTCATTCAGCATTCGGCAGGCTCAGGTAAGTCAAATTCAATTACATGGGCGGCATTTCAGTTGATCGAAGCTTACCCTGCAGAAAAAGATATTCCTGGAAGTAGAGGACTGGAACATCCCTTATTTGATTCCGTCATTGTGGTGACAGATCGCCGTATTCTTGATAAACAGCTTAAAGAGAACATTAAGGAGTTTTCTGAGGTCAAGAATATTATGGCACATGCCCATAAGTCATCAGAGCTGAAATCTGCTTTAGAAAATGGCAAAAAAATTATCATTACCACGATCCAAAAATTCCCTTTCATTATTGATGGGATTGCAGATTTAAGTGATAAGCGTTTTGCTGTGATCATTGATGAAGCACATAGTTCTCAGTCAGGTGTTGCTCATGACAAAATGAATGAAGTTATGGGTAAAGCCAATGAAGACAGTGATGGTATAGATGCACAAGATAAAATCTTAAGTGCAATGTTGGCACGTAAGATGAAAGGCAATGCCTCCTATTTTGCCTTTACTGCAACGCCAAAGAACACGACTTTAGAAAAGTTTGGTGAAAAGCAAGCAGATGGCTCGTTTAAACCTTTTGATCTGTATTCGATGAAACAGGCGATTGAAGAAGGGTTTATTCTAGATGTCTTGTCAAATTACACGACATATAAGAGCTTCTATGAAATTGAGAAATCAATTCTAGAGAACCCATTATTTGATACGAAGAAAGCGCAGAAAACCTTACGAAGCTATGTGGAGAAAACACAACAGACCATTGATATCAAAGCTGAAGTAATGTTGGATCATTTCATTCAACATGTGGTAAATACCAAGAAATTAAAAGGCAAGGCCAAAGGGATGATTGTGACTCAAAATATTGAGTCTGCAATCCGTTATTACAAAGCGATTGACCGACTGCTTGAGCAAGCAGGATATCTATTTAAAGCCATCATTGCTTTCTCTGGTGAGAAGAAAGTAGATGGTATTGAATATTCAGAAGCGATTCTCAATGGATTCTCTGATAATGACACTAAAGATATGTTCGATCGTGGCTATGTGGGTGACAAGAAGCCTGTAGGCGTGAATGAAGATCAGTATCGCTTACTGATTGTTGCCAATAAATACCTCACTGGATTCGATCAACCAAAGCTTTGCACGATGTACGTTGATAAAAAGTTGGCGGACGTCCTGTGCGTTCAGGCACTTTCTCGTTTAAACCGTTCTGCCCCTAAATTGGGTAAGAGAACAGAAGATCTATTTGTGCTCGATTTCTTCAATGAGATAGAAGATATCAAACAATCATTTGATCGTTTCTACACGTCGACTACGTTGTCACAAGCGACCGATATTAATGTACTCAACGAACTAAAAGATGAGCTAGATACTGTTGGAGTATATGAATCATCGGAAGTCGAAGACTTTGCCACAAAATATTTTGATTCAGTAGATGCAGAAAAATTAAGTCCAATTATTGATACTGCCGTTGCACGTTTTGATGCTGAGTTAGAGCTTAGCGCTGAAGATAAAGCTGATTTCAAGATCAAGGCAAAGCAGTTTGTGAAGATTTACGGACAGATGGCTTCAATTTTGCCATACGAGGTTGCAGCTTGGGAAAAGTTATATTGGTTCTTAAAATTCTTGATTCCTAAACTCAAAATTGAAGATCCAGAAGCAGATGCTTTAGACGAGTTGTTAAATTCAGTTGATTTAAACTCCTATGGTTTACAGCGTAAAAAACTGAATGAGCAAATTGAGTTAGATGCTGAAGAAACAGTTCTAGATCCGACAAATTCGAATCCTCGTGGTGCTCATGGCGGTGAAACTGAAGAAGACCCATTAGATGAAATCATTAAAACGTTTAATGAACGTTGGTTCGGTGGTTGGGCTGCAACGCCTGAAGAGCAAAAAGTAAAATTTGTGAATATCTTAAAACAGATAAAAGAACATGCTGATTTTGAGAGTAAGTATTTGAATAACCCTGATCCGCATACCAAAGATTTGGCTTTTGACAAGATTATGAATGAAGTGATGTTACGTCAAAGAAAGATTGATATGGATATGTATAAGCAATATTCAAAAGATACTGCCTTTAGAATGTCGTGGAAATATAGCCTGCAACAGGGTGTAATGCGATAAAGGGTTGAGATATGTGGAATTGGATACAAGAGGAGTTCTATAAGTTACTGATAGTGCTAGAGCGCTATCCAAAGGTCTGGATACTTCCTTGTGTCTTTTTTATATTTTGTATCGCTGTTATCACATGGCTGAATGCTCAACTCGGTCATTATTTTGAGACACGAAGCGTGACGCAGATGATGCCTTATATAGATCAATTCATTGTTAATTTTTACGATAAAATTCGTGGGAAATTAGTGAATCGGTATTTGATATTAGGCTCTATTTTTCTGTTTTTTATAGGGTATTTAAAGTATAGAAAAAAATGTGTTTTTTGAGTTAGAGAAGCAACTAAAGATTACAGTAGTAATCTTTAGTTCATATATTTTTTATACATTCATTTTTAAAGAAAGTATAGAAAAAATCAATTTCAATTTAATGCTCTACATGGCTTTGTTGCACAAATACCTAACACTATAATTTTATTATGTTTATTTTTATTGAAATTCAACAAAAACATTAAAATCAGTAACTTTCAAAATATTTATGCAATAAAGCCTAAGGAAGTTACCATACTTTTTTATATGCTTAACTTCCTAAGCCCCTTATTTAATTATTTTATGTTGTTCGGACAAGTTTACGTGAAGTGATGTGTGACTGAATTTTTTGCCCTAATAAATGCACCATCAAACCCAGCATAACAATACAAGAACCCAGCCACTGCAAAGTATTTAATTTTTCATCTAAAAATAAATAGGCAAAAATCATACTTATAACAGGTACCCAGAGTGATAACGGGCTAATTATAGCAGCAGGATAACGTGTCAGTAGGTAGATCCATAAGCCATATCCAATAATCGTTGCAAAGTAAGCGAGAAATGCTGCAGCACCAAATCCTTTCCAAGTCAGTGCATGCCAATCCGCAACCACACCTTGCCAGCCAATATTCTGCACCGCTAAAAGTAAAAACCATAATGGGGTAAGAATATTGCCCCATATGACTAAACCAATTGGGTGAACAGGCCCCATTTTTTTGACTACGATATTACCGCAGGCCCATGAAATTGCTGAGCATAATACCAATGCTAAACCCATTAATGGAACATGACTATGTTGTTGACCAAAGGCAATCAGCATTAAGCCCATAAAGGCAATCACGATAGTCAGCCACTGGTTCCAAAAGGCTTGTTCGCGTAATAAAAATGCTGCAATCATGACAGTAAAAAAGGCTTGGGATTGCACAACTAAAGCGACTAAACCTGTAGGCATTCCTGTCGCAATTGCACTGAACATAAAAGCAAATTGAGAAAAGTTACTAATAAAGCCATATAGTAATAACCATTTCCACCCGACACTTGGAATACGGATGAAAAATAGGGCAGGTAATAAAACCAGTAGATAGCGTAAACATCCGAGGAGCATAGGGTGTATCTCACTGACCCCAACTTTCATAAAATAAAAGTTAATACCCCAGATGAACACGACTGCGAAGGCAGCTAGTTTATCTTTTAAATGCATATGTAATTTCCTAAAGACGTGGATGACCTGTACTTGGTACAGGTCATTGTGTTTGAGGATTAAATTTTGGTTTGTTTGGCAGGGATGAGCGTATTCAGTTGTGTACTTTGATGACGTAATTTAATCAGCTCTACATAATCTCGAATAATGAAGATACAGAATAAGATGCCTGCACTTGCGATACCAAACCAGAACGCTTTTTGAAGACTCGGAATGAAGGCCATTGCAGCAAAGATTGAAAGCATGCCGATGATTGCAAAATAACTCAGGTATGGGAAACACCACATACGAACTTTCAAACGTTCAGTAGCAACACGTTCTAAGTAGCGACGCAAACGGATTTGCGAGAATGCAATCACGATATAGACAAATAAGGCTACAGTTCCATAAGATTCGACCAAGAAAGGGAAAACAGCATCTGGTGAGAAGTATGAAGCTAGAATTGATAGATAACCAAACAATGTGCTGAATAGGATGGCACGAATTGGAACGCCATTTTTTGAAAGTTTAGTTAAGCTACGAGGTGCATCACCATTTTGGGTTAACGCAAACAACATACGGCTCGCAGCATAAACACCAGAATTTAAGCAACTAAGCACCGCTACGAGAATTACGACATTCATAATGTCTGCAAAAAACGGAATATTAAGAACTTTTAATGCACTTACATAAGGCGTCGCAATTTCTGGACTATTCCAAGGGACGATACATACCACTAATAAAATTGAGCAAACATAGAAAATAAGTACGCGTGAAATTACAGATTGAGTTGCTTTGGCAACAGATTTTTCGGGGTCTTTGGTTTCTGCAGCAGCAATCGTAACGATCTCAGCACCAAAGTAAAATCCAGTTGCGGCAACAGCCCCAGATAAAACTGGTCCCCAACCATTTGGCATAAAACCACCATGATTTAACAATTCACCAAATCCAGCAGCTTGATGGTTTGGCCAAAGTCCGAACATATATAAAGTGCAAAGGAAAATGAAAAGACCAATCGCAGCAACTTTAATAGATGAGAACCAAAACTCGAATTCACCAAAGGATTTGACTGAGAATAAGTTCGTTGCTGTTAATAGGGCGAGTAAAACCAGACTGACGATCCATTGTGGTGTATCAGGTAACCAATAAGCAAATAGTTTTGCACCAACAATCGCTTCTAATGCAATCACGATGACCCAGAAATACCAATACATCCATCCTGTCATGAAGCCTGCGAGTCTAGATAAATAAGGCGAATCTTGGAAAGCATGGCGTGCATATGCATAGAAGGAGCCTGATACAGGAGAGGCGGTTGCAAGTTCACCAAGCATTCGCATCACTAAAATAATCAACACACCCGTAATCAGAAAGGACAAAATTGCGGCTGGACCTGCAGCTTGAATCACTACTGAACTACCTACAAATAGTCCCATTCCAATAACACCGCCAAGTGCCATCATTTGGACATGACGAGGTTTTAAAGCACTTTTTAAACTTTGATTTGAATCTGAATCATACATGATGGATTCCCTCTTATATTTTTATAACCGAATCATTACAGATGACTGAATGTGTGCTTAAAGCACTTCATCTCTTAAGTGGTACCAGCGATATAACAATGCTTGCCCGAGTCGACGGAATGGTCGAAACAGATGTGAAGGCAAAGGGGATTGATAAATCGGAAGCTCAAATTGAGGGCGGTGTATTCCCATCACTCGTTCCGCGAGACGGAGTCCTGCCATCGCGGAGAAAGACACACCATTACCACCATAACCAATAGCGTAATAAATGCTTTCCTCAGGGTTGGGTTGTACGATACGAGGCATCATGTCATGACTCACATCGACCCAACCCCACCAAGAATAAGCAATAGGTATGCCACGTAGGCTTGGAAATTTGCGATAAAGCCCTTCTTTTAAACGTTCGAGATGGACTGGATTATCTGCATCTGCACCGGTTAAGGAACTTCTACTGCCACATTGCATGGATCCATCAGGGAGTAGGCGATAATAGTGACGTAAAGTTCGAGTATCCGTAATAAATGTGGTGCTGTATAAGCCTGCCTCAGCACGTTCCGCTTCTGTTAAAGGGCGCGTCACAATAGAGTTGGATAAAATCGGCATGATTTTTCCAGAAAGATGAGGGTGTAAGCCGTTAGGCGTATAGCCACCTGTTGCAACCGCCACACGTTTTGCTTTGACAATACCATTTGGAGTACGTAAATAATGGATGCCATTGTGCGTTTCCCATCCAAGTACCGGACTTGAAGTGTGTACTTTGGCACCAGCAGCACGGGCACGTTTTAAATAGCCAAAAGCTAATTTTAATGGGTGTACGCCAACTCCATCGGGTTCCAACAAAGCACCTGCAGCTTCCTGATCCGCAACATATTCCTCATGTAGTTGTTCACGGCTCAACATACGAGTTTGATAGCCAAACACCTCTTTCATAACTCGGCCTTCATTTTCGAGGAAAGCCATTTTTTTTGCGCGATGAGCAATATAAAGATGTCCACCATCTTGAGCATCACATTCAATGCCGCTCACAAGGTCTTTGAAGTAATCAAAACCTTCCCGAATTTCAGCATCAAGACGTTTGGCGGTGTCTAATCCCCATTTTTCAATCCATTGGGATCGGTACAAACGACCTGAGGCATTTTGACCTTGCCCACCGTTACGGCTAGTACAGCCCCACGCTGTACGGTTTGCTTCAAGGACAAGTGGGGCAGCACCAAATTGTTCAGCTAGTGTTAGTGCTGTAGATAACCCAGTGAATCCTCCACCAATAATCACGATGTCCGCTTCGGTGTCACCCATTAATGGACCATCATCTTCAGGTGGTGTACCTGCTGTGCCGACCCAATAAGTTGGCGCATAATTTTCATTTCCCTGTAGGACAGGAGAGGTTAATGGGTCAAACTGTGCGTTGTAACTTTTAAAACTATGTGACGGTATAGATTTATGCAGTTCTAAGTGTTCGCGAAATGAACTTGCATGTTGGACAGATTGATTCATTGAATGACTCCTTACGCGATTGCTTGAACAGGTCTATTTTTACGGAATGCATTTTTGACGAGAATTTTTCCATCTTTAAATGTAAAGACATCAACCATATTGGCTTCAATCCAGCCACCATCAGCAGTTGTCGCAGTAAAGGTTGTTTCTGAAATACCAAATTCAGCGTTATCACTGATCCAGTGTTTACCGTTTCGCCACTGAGCATCTGGAAAACTTTTGAAGGTATTGCTAAATGCTTGACGAACAGCATCTAAGCCTTCAATTCGGGTTCCATGAACATCCTCACCAGCTACAGTTTCAAAACGGCAATCTGGATGCATGCATGCCATGAGTTGTTCGACATCATGTTGATTCCATGCTGTAGAAAAATCTGTAAGTAGTTGGATTAATTGTGCTTGCTGCATTTGTTTTGCTCCAAAACAAGGTTTATTTAGCTGTTGAATTGAATTTACGGAAATAGTGAAAAATGGCGTAGTACCAGATTTGGGGTTTTGATGGAGCCAGTAATAAATTAACTTAAATTATTGTTTTAATAGATTTAATTTAAATATTGAAGAGTGGAATACCTTTTGCTTTATATTGAGTAAGTCCAGTTTTAACTTAAAGATGGGCTGAAACTATGAACTTTGCACCAGTTTGATTTGGGACGCATCAAAATGGATCGCAGTAATGCACAGATATAAGGATTGAGTAGTGAATACAGCGATTTCAGCTACAGTTTGGCAGGCATTATTTTCTAATACTGCAAAAAGTGGTTTGAATTTACAGGGCAGAATCTGTCGTATGATGTTTTCGGCTTTGGTACAGGGTTATTTAAAGCCAGGTATGGCTGTACCTTCTAGCCGTGATTTAGCTGATCAACTAGGTGTTGGAAGAAATACGGTCACCATTGCGTATCAACAATTGGTTGCTGAGCGAATTTTAGAATCTAAACAGCGGAGTGGACATTTTGTCTGTTTAAATTTCCAGATTGATAGTAGCGAGAGTAAAACCATTCGTACTACGTCAAAAGCGACGACTTGGGGGGCTCGCTTTTGTATACGACCTTCAGCACAAAGGCATTTGACGAAACCAAGTGATTGGATGAATTATTCATATCCCTTTATTTATGGTCAACCTGATGCGGAAAGCTTTCCTGCTTCAGCTTGGCGGGAATGTGCATTACGTGCCTTATCTGCAAAAGATGCCTCAATATGGTCACGAGATATGACTCAGCAAGGGGACGACGCCTATCTCATTAATGCAATCCGTCAGCATATTTTGCCTACGAGAGGCATCATGGCTCAAGAGAATGAAATCTTACTGACTGTGGGAAGCCAGCATGGCTTATATATGTTGGCAACGTTGTTAATGCGGCAGAATCATGTGATCGGTGTTGAGGAACCTGGTTATCCAGATGCGCGTAATATATTTATGCTACAAACTCAGAATATTGTTCCTTTAGCTGTAGATCATGAGGGGGTAACTTTAACTAGAGCAAGCGAGTGCGATTATTTATTTGTTACGCCAGGACGGCAATGTCCAACAGGTGTAACAATGTCACCACAGCGCCGACAAAATTTATTGCAGTTAGCAGAACAAAACGACAGTATTATTATTGAAGATGAATATGACGCTCAAGTGTTGGTGCAAAATACGACAATTCCCGCGCTAAAAAGTTTAGATCGACATGGGCGAGTCATTTATCTTGGAAGTCTATCTAAGCCATTGGCACCGGGGTTACGTTTAGGATATATCGTTGCTGCACCCGAATTAATACAAGAACTTCGACATTTACGCCGTCTGATGTTGCGACATCCAAATGTATTCAATCAACGTGTCTTTGCTTTGTTTATCGATCAAGGCTATTACCATAGCATGCTTCGCCGTCAGTACCAGTTACACCGGCAACGGGGTGAAATACTCAACAAGGCATTAAAACAATATCTTCCAACATGGAAACCTTATGCTTTGAATGGTGGTTCAGCATGTTGGATTGATACCGCAGCGGATATTGATACTATGGTTTTGTCTCATTATGCCGCAAATTTAGGCGTATTCATTGAATCGGGGCAGTCTTTCTTTTTAGATGATCACAAACACAAACATTTCCTTCGTTTAGGGTTTGGGTCAATCAGTGCAGATAAAATTGATGAGGGGATAAGAAGGCTGGCTCAAGCCACTGAAGAATATTGTTTATATAATTGGGCAGACTAGCATTCCGCGACACTGTATTATTGAGGCGTGCTGAAAAAACAGGACACATCAGTTGCCGCTTTTTTTAGAAATTCTTTTTCCATTTCAGCAATTTTGAGTTGTTGTTTGAATTTCTTGTTTTCTTCGAGTAGAGCACCGAGATCGGGCAAAAATTGTTGTGTTCCTGCTAATGTCCCAACCTTTGCTTTCTTGTATCAATTTGATAAGGTTTTCATGGAAATACCGAGTTGTCGTTATTTAAGTGATGTGCTGCAAAAGCTGCCGACACACAAAGTGACCCAAATTGAAGAATTGCTGCCGCACTGCTGGAAACCTAAATCGAATTAAAAATTGGTATGGGATTCAGCGGACGCTTACTTCACGAATCCATTTATCTAAAGTTGAATAACCCACACCTAATTTCCGGGCGATTGCAGCTATAGGCTCGTGTGAGTTTGAAAGTGCATAATCAATCGCTTGCTGTTTAAATTCAGGACGGCTTTGTTGCACAAAGCTATTCTTGAAGGCTTTTTCAGCAATATAATTTCCAGATGAAGAAGCCTACGCCTAAAATCTATCGTACAACCAATTGGTCCTCGTATAACCAAGCTTTAATCAAGCGAGGAAATATTTCAATCTGGTTTGATCCTAAGACGCAATGGTATGCACAACCACAAGGCAAGCACGAACGAAATCAAACTTATTCCGATACAGCGATTCAATGCTGTTTAATGATCAAATCTCTATTAAATTTGAATGGATTGGGGAAAACTCAGCTTTTGAATGTTTATGCAACAAAGCCCTTCATGATTAATTTAAGTTTTTTTATAATAAATAGTAAATGCATAGAGGCTGTTTTTTTAAAGGGCTGATACCACTGAAAAGTAAAATATGGGTGCCCCTGCACACATGATGAGCAATTGAAAATTAAAAGCGTGCAGTATGTGATCAAGTTATCAATCCTTTATTTTTTTGATAATTAAGAAGAAAAACGGATTGAGCAGCTGTGCTATAAAAATTATAAAAGATAATAAGCTGAGACAGTGTCATGTTAAAAAATATCGCAATAATTTTGATATCTGTGTGTGCGGCTTCAGCTGTTTTTGCTCAAGAAGCGATTAATCTGAATTTCAGCGGAGAAATTTATGAAAACACATGTGATTTAAATTATTCTGATAATAAAAAAAAATGTGAAGTTTTAGAAAATCAATTTGCAAACGCCATTGAGCGCATGAAGACTGAAGATCGTTCAATTGTACAAATTCAATCCTATCTGCTGCAGCAGGCCGAAACACGTTCCACTTTTTTTACGGTAAATTTAAAGCAACTTCCTGAAAAAAAATCCTTAAATCTTGAAATCAATTATAAATGACTTCTTTTTAATAACTGATCTATTAGACCTCTTGCGAAAGTATCATTTTTGACTATTTTAGATTTTGATATTTATTTAAAAATCAACTCTTATCACGGATTAAATTTTGACTAAAGCAAGAGATACCGTCTGAAACGTCAAGTAAATTATCGAAAATTCATGCTCAATAATCTGCTTGATAAGGCTGTTGGTGTTTGAGTACACCATAACAAAGATGAACCAACTTTCTCATTGCAGCTCCAATCGCCATCATTTTGGTTTTACCATTAGTTAATAATCTTTCATTCATCCCTTTAATATGAGGATTATGCCGAGTTGCGACAATGGCTGCCATATATAAACCGGCACATATTTTGGAAGAGCCCGCTTTGGATAAATGGCTTCTGCCATGAATGGAGCTACCTGACTGCTTTTGAGTGGGCACCAATCCAACAAAGGCAGCCGCTTGACTAGCTCTTTCAAAAGTATGACTGCGCAAGAAACTGAGCATTAATAAACTAGTTCGATCTGCAATGGCTGGAATACTGCTGAGCAGTTCTTTATCATTTTTTAAATCAGGATTCTGATCAATGTGATCATCAATTTGTTGGTCGATACCCTGAATATGTTTGTTTTAACTGTTCAATACTCTTGTGGAGAGACTGAAGTACAGGTTCCATCGTGAAGGTAGACTCTGCTTTTTCCAAACGATTCTTTTCACGTTGTAAATCTTCACAGAGAACAGCTCTTCTATCCAGTAAAGCATTCAGCAATTGAATATGTTTGGGTAAAGGTTGCCAAAAATGTAGATTGGCAGTCATCGCAAATCGAGCTAGAACCTCACTATCTACCTTATCTGTTTTATTCAGCTTAGACATACTCTGAGCAAAATATCGAGCTCTGGCAGGATTGGTTACAGAGACTTGATAGCCCTCACCAAATAAATATTTAGCCAAGAGTTCATGATAAATAGATGTTGCTTCCATTAAGATAATGGTCTGCGTAGAAGTTGCAGCATGCTGGTTTAGCCAGATTTGAAGTTGCTCAAAACCTTTTGGTGTATTTGAAAAAGTTTTGGTTTTCTTTTTATTTGCAGAATTTTCTAAAATTAAAACAGCAATCAATTTTAGCTTTAGCAACATCAATACCAAGATAAAACATAATCTTTACCTGCTTTAATTATTCAATTATTGTTTTAGCATAACCACCGTCTTTTCTTGTGAATGCAGCATCAAAGTGCTTAGTTACCGTCCAGAGTTGTGCAAGTGGTTAGGGCAAATTGTAGGTTTTATCTCTTGCACAGACTAAAAGTCTTAGGTCTATTACAAACTCTACAATTTGCATATAGTGGAAGCTAATCACTACAACCTCCAAGATCTAATATATCAAAAATTTAGTAAAGCGATTTTGAGCTGTTTCGTTGATATTTCCCTGTCTTGTTTACAAAAAATGTATCAAAGGAGTTTTCAAATATTTTTTTTCTGCTATGATTTAAAAAATGTAAGATATGTCACATTTTGTATTTTCTTTGTGTTTGTGATCGTATTTTAGCAAGTTCCGCAATAAGCGGAAAAAAAATTATTGATTATCTTTAGGTTAAGTAAATGAAAACACAAATTTCATTGGCATTCGCAGCAGTTTCAGCCTTGGCTTTCACAACTTCAGCATTTGCTGCGGGTCAAATTAACTTTACTGGCGAAATTGTGAATGCCGCATGTGATATTAAAATCAACAACAGCAGCAGCAATGAAGTTGTTTTAGGCAAATGGCCAACGTCTATGTTTAAAGCAGCTGGCGATAAATCAACTCCAGCAAATTTTACGATTGATGTAGCCAACTGTGTTGCCGGCAACTATCAAGTTAACTTTGCAGGCACTGCAGATGCAACGAACGCTAAGCTGCTGAAAGCATCGGCTGCAACAGGTGTCGGCATTGCAATTGCAAACGCAAACAGTACATCAAATTTAGTGAATTTAAATACAGTCGTGGGTGCTGATTCTAACGCTGCTTTAACTGCGTCTGGCACTGGCGCAACTGCTGCAGGAACTTTGCCATTGCAGGCGTTCTATCAAGCGACTGGCAGTACTGTGACTGCAGGTAAAGCAGACGCAACTGTAAGCATTACATTGCAGCAAAAATAATTTAGCACCCTGAGGAACAGTCATGCGCCTGAATCCATCTTTATTCGCCATTGTTTTGTCCGGCCTTGCGTTTGCATCGCCAAGCAATGCTGCGATTCAGGCCATGGCTAGCCGCGTGATTTATCACAGTGACAGCAAAGCTGCCACGCTAAATCTGAAAAATAACGCGTCTAAACCTTATATTGTGCAAACTTGGCTGGAAGCTGGTGAAGATAAAACAGCTTCAGCTAAAGTGCCTTTTATTGTGACGCCGCCATTAATCAAAATTGAACCGCAAAAAGAATCTGTTTTACGATTTATTTATTCGGGTTCAGGCTTGCCGACAGACCGCGAAAGCCAAGTTTGGATTAATGTGCAGGAAATACCGCCAAAGCCGGAAGAGGAAAACACTTTACAACTGGCAGTGCGTTCAAAACTCAAATTATTCTACCGTCCGCAGCAAATTGAAGATGATTTGCCGGCAGCGGTGAAAAAACTTCAGTGGTCTGTTGAACATGGCACATTGAAGCTGAAAAATAATAGCCCGTTATTTATCACGATCGGCGATTTGGCTTTAGGCAAAAATGGCCAGCCGATCACCCATATGAATCAGGATATGGCGCCGCCATTCCAAAGCATTGATGTGCTGCGCAACGTGCCAGAAAATGTAAAAAGCCTTAAATTTACCTATATCAATGACTATGGCAGCAATATTGAGATCCCCGAAGTTATTTTGAAATAATGATTTGAACTGCAGTTGGATTTGAACTTGCATTATTTAAAACTGTCTTTGCTTAGTCTGAGCCTTGCTGCATTAAATACACAGGCAGAAGATTCAGCGTTCAATACAGCATTTCTTAAAGATGTTACCGACCAAGTGGTTTTTGATGCTGTCACCAAAGGCTACAGCATTTTGCCGGGTGATTATGATTTCAGCATTTATCTGAATAATCAGCGCATAGAAAAAAGAAAAGTAAAATTCTATCAAAAAGATCAGAATGTTGTTCCTTGTGTTGATGCCAGTTTTATTGAAGACTATCAAATACTTTTAGACACTCAAACGGATGCGCAGCCATCTACGGCCTGTTATGACCTGACGGCATTGTCCGGCGCAAAACTGAATTTTGATGCTGGCCTGCAAACCTTGAATTTATCCATTCCACAGGTTTTTTTACAGCAGAATGCGCGCGGCTATATTTCACCAAAGCTGTATGATCAGGGCATCAATGCGCTGATCTTAAATTACAACGCCAATACGAATACCTATAAAAGCCAGTCAGGTCCGGATACCAGCAGCAGCCTATTACTGAACGGCGGCTTTAACTGGGGCGCGTGGCGTTACCGCAATCAGAGCAGCTTTTTAAAGAGCACGGGGCAGTCTGCCTCTTGGGACAATGCCATCAATAAGCTTGAACGCGACATTATTCCATTAAAGGCGCGCCTAGAATTGGGCGATGCCAATACCCGCGGCGATGTTTTTGAAAGCATTAATTTCCGCGGCCTGCAATTCAGCAGTGATGAGGCGCAATTGCCAATCGGCTTGCAAAGCTATGCGCCAGTGATCCGCGGCACCGCGCGCAGCAATGCGCTGGTCGAAATCCGTCAAAATAATTACTTGGTGTACAGCATGAATGTTGCGCCGGGCAATTTTGAAATCGCCGATTTATCTGGCGTGAACGACAGCGGCGATTTGGAAATCAAAATTATTGAAAGTGACGGCTCCATCCGTACTTATACGCAGCCGTATGCATCTATACCGAATATGGTGCGCGCTGGGCAGCATAAATATCAGATCACTACAGGGCAATACCGCAGCGGTTCAGGCGCGGAGCTGCCGTATTTTGGCCAGCTGACCTATACGCTGGGCTTCAACAATTTTCTGACGCCGTATGTAGGCGTGCTGGCTGCAGAGGATTATCACTCCGTTGCAGGAGGCACCGCGTGGTCATTGGGAAATTGGGGCGCCGTTTCTGCCGACCTGAGCTATGCCCGCAATACCTTGTTCAGCGGCCGTCAAGAAGACGGCTTAGCTGTACGTGTGAACTATGCAAAATCCATCAATACACTGGGAACTGATATTCACCTGACCGGGTCTCATTACAGTGAGCAGTATTTCAGCTTTGCAGATGCTGTACAAGAAAAAGCGCAGTGGCAGAATGGCGCGTATAAGTATCAGTACCAAAACTCATCGGCAGTCAATGACCCCGAAAATTCTGCTGATATTCAAACACAGTCCTATTATTCGCCTGTGTTTTTCAATAGAAAAACTCAGTATCAAATTTCACTGAATCAGCGTCTTGGCAAATGGGGGCAGCTGTATGCCAATGTGTCCGACACTCAGTTTTGGCAAAAGGAATACAATCAGCACAATTGGCAGATTGGCTATAATAACAATATTCATCGTTTGACCTATGGCCTGTATTACCAAAACAGCAAAAGCCTTTTCAGCGGTTCCGATTATTCGGTTGGGCTGAATTTGAGCCTGCTGCTTGATACGCCGAAATCCTTTAAGCAGCATGATGTTATTGCCAATAACAGCGCGCTCTATTCTGAAAGCTCGGGCGCAACCCTGCAAAGCGCGCTGTCTGCAAGCTTTTTGAAGGATAAAAACCTGCAGGCGCAGTTGCTGGCGGGGCATTCTGAAAAAAGCGGCGATCATTTTAATGTGAATGCAGCATATCGGGGAATCAAAGGCAATGCCAATGTCGGATATGCTTATGCAGATCAATACCAGCAGCTGTATGCAGGGGTGAGCGGCGGCCTGCTTATGCATTCTCAAGGGGCAGTCTTCGGGCAGCAAATGTATAATTCGCCGATTTTGATTGAAGCCAAAGGCGCCAGCGATATCCGTATTGAAAATCAAACCGGTTTAAAATTGGATAAGCATGGCTATGCTATTATCAGCAGCAGCAATCCTTATGCAAAAAACCGTGTGGCGCTGCAGGCGGAAGATTTAGGGCAAAATATCTTTATTGATGAATTGGTGAAGAATGATATTGTTCCTACTAAATATGCGATTGTGAAAGTAAAATTTGATGTGAAGACAGGCCACAGCTTGCTGGTCAATTTGAATTATAAAGACCGTGAATTAGCGGCCGGCACGGAAATCAGCGATGTGAAAGGTCTTAACCGTTATGGCCTGGTGGGACTGAACAGTCAGGCTTACCTGACCAATGTTGAGTCAGGGCAGGTTTTGACCGCAAAATGGGGCAGTGCTGAAAACCAGCAGTGTCATTTTACTTTACCGCAGCTCAGTAGCCGTGATATTGGTTACGATGAACTGGCATTAACATGTGAAGCTGGAGAATCTAAATGAAGAGCAAATGGCTTCCGCTGTTTTTGAATGCATTTTTAATCGCCATCAGTTTAACCGCTGCGCAAAGCGCATCTGCTATGCGCTGCCTGTCCGGCGGCCAGGCGACCAGCAATTTTAATATTGATACAGCAAAAAATACCACCAATACCACAAATGTCGGCACGATTACGGTCACCAGTTTTAATAGTGCAACCAATGCATTATTGTGGGAGTCGCAAACTTATTCATCGACGTTTACCTGTTATGATGATGCAACGACCAACTCCAGTGAAGATGCTTATTTATATGTCGATGACGCTGCGAAAAAATTAGCGACCGATTTTGGCAATTCTAATTTAATTATGGGCATCCGTTTTAATGGCCAAGAATATCCCATTACAAAAACCACCGATAAAATCGCGACCGGCAAGCGCGCGCTCAGCTATCAATCTGATAACTACTGGTCTACCTCAAGAGCTTCTCAAAATTGTAATTTGATTGGTAAAAATAATTGGTTAAGTTCAAAGCGTTGTGCAGATCCTCAAACCATTACCTTAACCTATTCTTTATATATTAAGGCGCGCGGTTCAGGCAGCAATTTTCCTGCAACGGTGAAAAACTATGATGTTTTCCAGCTTGACGGTATTGGCGGACGCAACGGCAACGGCAATTTTCAGGAAAAAGTCAGCGGGGTTCAAATCAATTATGTGGAATGTGTCCCTGTGCTGAGCACGCAGAGTGTGTATTTGGGCAAATACTATGCTTATCAGGACTTAAATACCGTTCTAAGGAAAACGCCATTTACCATTAATGTCACCACCAATGGCAAAGACTGCGCAAAATATCCTTTTGTTGGCGTGTTCAGTTCGGCATATAAAGTGGATGATCAAACGGTTACTGCCATAGAAACAGGCATGAAAGATGTGGTGGGAATCCGCCTGTTTGAATCGGGAAACAGCGCGCCTTTGAGCTTAAATGACACGGTTGATTTTGGCTACAGTACAGGAACGCAGCTGAGTAAAAACTTTGAAGCGGGCGTATTGTTTCTGAAAAAGCCTGTAAATGCTGGAAAATTCACCTCTGTCATTAATTATGAAGTCTATTTTAAATAGCGGCTGAACCGCTGTAGCCTCGGTATTTATCAGGCTGAGGCAGTTTCCTGTGATGTTTACAATCTTGGAAATGAGCAGGAGCTTGAGCCTAAATTCATTCGGCCTGTTTGAGTCTAAGGTTTGGATTGACTGTGCAAAATATAGCGGATTGCATCTATGTATTTAGGATGCATGTGGCTGGCATCCATACCCAGAAAATATGGCGCAGCCATCCAGAAAAAACTGAAGGCATAGCCATAATTATCTAAGGTTTGATATTGCCACTGTTCCACTAAGCTTAGAGCCTATCCAGTATTAATTTTATTCTTTTTTAGCAATTGAAAAAATAATTTGTTAAATTTCCCCCATGAGAAAACCATATCCCAGCGACATTAGTCGAGAAGCCTTTAAAGAAATTAAACCGTTACTATTGAGCGGAAGAAAACAAACACGTCCAAGAGTCGTTGATGTCTATGAAGTATTTTGCGCATTGCTCTATATTCTAAAAAGTGGATGCCAATGGAGTATGCTTCCTCGAGACTTCTCACCTAAAAGCGCTGTGCATTATTACTTCTCGATTTGGAATAAAAAGTCTTCAGAAACTGAACCTAGCATACTTGAGCAAGCTTTAAAAAATGTAGTTGGCGAGGCCCGTATCAGCATTGGACGGAAAGAACAAACGAGCTTTATCATGATTGATTCACAAAGTGTAAAAAACACAGATACTGCACGTGATAAAGGGTATGTGCTGGTAAAAAAGTTTCAGGCATTAAAAGACATATTATTGTTGATACTGAAGGTCTCCCGCATGGAATATTGGTTACGACAGCAGATAAAACAGATCGTCAAGGTGCGTTAGATACTATAACTTTGCATAAAGATAGCTTACAAAATGTAGAGGTTGTACTTGTTGATGGCGGTTATACAGGTGAACGCTTTTCTTTGGCTGTTAATGATTTAATCGAATCCCGAGTTGATGTAGCTAAACGAAGTGAATTGCATAAATTTGCAGTCATTCTACAACGCTGGGTTGTGGAAAGATCATTTGCTTGGTTAGAAAAGTGTAGAAGGCTCTGGAAAAACTGTGAAAAGCACCTAAATACGAGCCTTCAGTTCATTAATTTAGCCTTTTTAAGGCTACTTTTGCATAGAAAATATTCTGGATAGGTTCTTAGAGAATATTCCTCCACCTTCAGGTAACTATGTATATCCATACTTATTTGGAGGTGATCGATTATAGGTATAATTTTTTTTATATTTCATATAATTCTTATTATTTTATTAGGGTCTGTTGACATTTACTGTTCATAATTAACCCTATAAAGGTAGCCATAAAAATATACAGGCTAAAGCAACAGAACTTTGATAATTCCTTTTGAGCTTGTCATATCGAGTAGCTATTCCTCTAAATTGCTTTAATCTACAAAACATATTTTCAACTCAATGCCTGATTTTATATAAATACCAGTCCATATGGTCATTGTTCGATTGGCTATTCATTTTCCTTGGTATATTCGCTTTAGTCCTTGTTTTCCTGATCTGTTCACGCAGTGATTCTGAATCATAGCCTTTATCTGCGCATACCACTTTTGTCTCTTTTAAATCTAATGTTGATATTAAATCAGGTGCAACTTTAACATCATGTGTGGTTCCATCGGTAATCATGAAATCAATAGGATTGCCATGTGCATCAACAATCAAATGTATTTTTGAGGAGTTTCCTCCGACACTTTTAGAAATAGATTGGTTCGCTATGCCGGCAGAATGTTGATGAGCACGTACATGAGAGCCATCAATAAAAATCCACTGCATATCGGGGCATGAGGCTAGTAATTTGAATAATCTAAGTAACTTACCGCTGCTTGACCAACGATTAAACCGTTTGAAAATAGAGTTTGAATGACCAAAACAAGAAGGAATATCTCGCCACGGACAGCCTGTTCTAATTCTATAGAGAATAGCTTCAATAAAATTGCGTAAATTTGAGTTGTGGTGAATGGATAAATTACGCAGAATAACTTTCAACTTTTGCCAGTGTTGATCTGTCAGCATGGTACGAGGCATAGCGAATAGTAAAATTGGGTTTGGCGATTTGATTTTACTACTTCGTTATTTTTTTAAGCTAAAAGTGTCAACACACCCTAACTATATTATTCCTAAAATAACTTGATACGGTTTAAATCCCTCAAGTACAGCTTCAGAAACTAACCGGATAAAAGCTTCAGTTTTTCCATAAGCCATCCATTGATCTAAAGCCTCATAATAAGCCAATTGAACCGTACCGGGTTTGTCGGAGACTTTTTTATTTAAGTTAGGCCACCTGACCTAACGGGTTAATCTTATCATAGTACATTGCTTCAAACTCAAAAGGCGATACATAACCCAGTGCACTGTGTACACGCTATTTATTGAACCAATCTACCCAGTTTAGTGTCGCAAGTTGTACATCTCCTAAACCTTGCCAATCTGCTTTTAGATATTCAATCACCTCTGTTTTGTATAAGCCATTCACCGTTTCAGCCAAAGCATTATCGTAAGCGTCCGCTGAACACACCTTATGAATTCATTCTATAAGCCTTAATTTAGTCCCCACTTAAAAACAAGTGGGGACTAAATTTATGACTACAAATAATCAGACATTCATCGCATATCTTGTGAAAAAACGAAGACCTCACACCCAAGTTGTTACTTAAATTTGAATATATTAGGGGGAAATTAGCTGTTGAATGTTTATGCAACAAAGCCATTTTCATATATATTTAACTAAGAATTAATTATTCGATTAAAAAACTTTCTTTTAATCTGGCTTGGAGAATGGAATTGCTTGTTACCCATTATAAGCCTTGGATCATGATCATACTACTGGTTTTAGCTGTCAGTTTTGCTACATATCGCTGGTGGCAAGGACCATTGCTGCCTAGTTATGAAGTCGTATCTAGTCCATTGATTCAAACAGTTGTCGCTTCAGGACGGGTAGAGAAAGTATCTCGGACTCAGATTGGTAGTGAAATTACAGGGGTTGTTCTTGAGCGATTGGTTCAAGAGGGAGATCGGGTCTCTCGAGGGGATATTCTTTTAGTACTGAAATCTGATGAAATTTCAGCGCAAGTGCGGCAGGCAGAAGCTGAATTAAAAGAACTCGAAACCACTAGACGCCCGCAAGCAGAAGTTGATTTAGCGAATGCCAAAGTACAATTAGAACAGGCTCAAAGAGAGGCGTTACGCAGACGAAATACCGAATCAGGAATATTATCAGCAGAGGAAAGGGAGAAATCGATAGAGGCAGAAAGACTCGCCCGTAATAATTTGGAATCAGCTCGATTAAAAGTTGCTTCACTTGCCCCAAATAAAGTTGAAGAGACAAAATTACGCGAACGAATCGCTGCACTACAAGCGCAACTTGCCAAGACCAAAATTCGTGCAGAAGTTTCAGGTATTATTTTAACGCGTAATGTTGAGCCAGGGGATCTGGTACAACCGAGTCAGACTCTCTTCACTATTGCACTGGATGGTGCGACTGAAATACGAGTGCCATTTGATGAACGAAATTTACCACTGCTGGCTTTACAACAAAAAGCCGCAGTGATTGCAGATGCCTATCCAAATCAATCTTTTCCTGCCCATATTAATTTTATTGCTCCAAGTATTGATGCTCAACGTGGCACAGTAGACGTCCGATTAACAGTTGATCCAGTCCCAGGTTTTCTGCGTCAAGACATGACGGTATCGGTAAATGTTGAAACCAACAAGCGCGAGCGAACCTTGGTCATTCCAAATGATGCTTTAAGCAGTATAAGTGGCAACAAGGCTAGGGTTATTTTAGTAAGAGATAGAAAAATTCAACGTCATCCTATCACACTGGGTTTACGTGGTTTGGTTATGTCTGAAGTTGTAGCTGGAGTGAAAGAAGGTGATCACGTCCTTACCGATGCAGAATCAGTGCTTAAAGATGGAACTCGTGTCCGAATAGAGAAAACTAAACGTGTTTTCCAGAGTCAAACGGATCAGAAAAATAGCAAAAATGAATTACCGGTGAAATTCGATTGAAAAACTTTTTTAGGCGACTTTGGACCGAGTGGACCATCGCAATCAGTTTTTTGCGAGAGGGTCGCACACAGTCGATGATGATTACCATTGGCGTCGCGGTGGGGGTAGCGGTCATTGTGTTCATTAGCGCCTTAATTCAGGGTTTACAATCGAATATTGTAGAAAGGACTTTAGGGACACAAGCGCATATTCGTTTGCTCTCACCAGATGAGGTGAATCATATTGTGCCACCAGCAGCAGGAACACTTCAGTTGTTACTAGAAGATCAGCGTGCACAACGCTTACGTTCTATTAATAATTGGCAGCAGATTACTGGGACTTTAGATCATTTACCGGTGTTGACTGCGGTTTCTCCTGTGGTCTCTGGTCCTGCATTTGTACAGCGCGGAGATGCAATTCAATCTGTTGCATTGGTTGGTATCAACCTTGAACGTTATCAACAGATTATTCCGTTAAAGCAATATATGGTGAGTGGTGAATTACGGGTCAGTGCGGATAATGTATTAATTGGGCGTCAATTAGCCAAAGATTTGGGTGTGCAAGTCGGGAGCAAATTAAGATTAGATACTGGGCAACAGAAAAATGCAGTGGTGAATATCTCTGGAATATTTGAACTGGGCGTGCGTGAATTGGATGCGCGCTATGTCTATCTGGATTTGAAACAGGCGCAATCTTTACTTAATTTGCCTGGTGGGGTCACAGTGATTGATCTGACGATCCAAGATATTTTTCAGGCGGAGCAAATTGCCTCACAAGTTGGACGCCTGGCTGGATTAAAAGCAGAAAGCTGGATTGAAACCAATGCTCAATTAATGAATGCGATTACCGCTCAAAGTCTTTCGACCAACATGATTATTGTTTTTGTAGGGATTTCAGTCGCTTTTGGAATTGCCAGTGTGATGTCGGTGAGTGTGGTGCAACGGACTCGGGAAATCGGTATTTTACGTGCAACTGGGGCTACACAAACGCAAATTTTAAGAGTTTTCTTATTTCAGGGAGCAATTTTTGGTCTGCTTGGTTCGATGCTTGGTAGTGTTGTCAGTTATTGTCTAATTTGGGGGTTTAATCAGTTTGGTCCCGGCTTGTTTTATATTTCGATTTCAATCAAGCTTATCTTGTCAGCATTATTCTTGGCGACTTTAACGGGAGTTTTGGCTGCTGCAATACCATCCCGTCGGGCTGCTGCACTCGATCCTGTGGAGGCAATTCGTCATGTCTGATTCATCTGAGGAAGTACTACGTTTAGAAGCATTGCGAAAGTCCTATAATGTTGGGCAACCTAATGAAGTGGAGGTATTACATGGGATTGATCTGTGTATTCAACGGAATGACTTTGCTGCATTAATTGGTCCTTCTGGTTCAGGCAAAAGTACTTTACTGAATATTCTTGGCTTATTAGATCAGCCTAGCTGTGGTGAGTTGTACTTGTTGGGTCAGGCAACAAGTCGTATGGATGATATGGCTCGGACAGCATTACGTGGCAACAGTATAGGTTTTGTGTTTCAATTTCATCATCTTATACAGGCCTTTACTGCCTTAAATAATGTGCTTATGCCATTAATGCTGAAGCAAGGTAAGCCAGATCAATCTGCGTTGCAATATGCCCATGAATTATTGGCCGCTGTAGGGTTAGATAAGTTCGCTGACCGTAAACCCAATGAGCTTTCTGGAGGGCAACAGCAACGCATAGCGATTGCACGTGCACTGATTACTCAGCCTGCACTATTGTTGGCCGATGAACCGACAGGTAATCTTGATACTCAAACTGCTGCGGAAATGTTTGAATTATTTCGTAAAGTTCATCGCGAACATGGCTGTGCAGTATTATTGGTGACTCATGATCCTAGATTATCGGCAACCTGTGATCGAACCATTAATTTGGTGGATGGGAGAATTCAGAGTGATTCCAAAAAATGATATAAGCTCAGTGTGAATGTGAATCACGTATCTGGGAAAAGCAGTTCAAAGCATATACCTTCTGCGCTATTAATCGCCTGATACATCCCTTGATGAAGCGTCATAATAGATGCCACAATGGATAGTCCCAAACCACCTGTTTGATGATAACTTTGTCTACTGGAACTGCATTGATAAAATCGCTCAAAGATATGCGGCAAATGTTCCGGGGCAATTTCTAAACCACTGGTCACGACCGATAGCGCAATCATAGGCAGTTTGTTGATGATCTTTCGATAGCTATGCACATAAATAGTCCGGCGCTTGCCGCCATGAATCAGGGCATTGGAGAGCAGATTATACAGAGCTTGTTGTAACTGTTCTGGATCTGCCAATAGCTCAGTTGCCTCAAGCTTTAAAACAAAATTGCAGTGTTGTTCTTCGGCTTGATACTCAAAAATGCTGAAGATATTTTCTATAAAGGATTGAAGTTGGATTTTTTGTCTGTTTAAGCAAACCTTCTGCGCATCTGCACGTGCCAGAAATAACATGCTGTCAATCATTCTTTTTAAGCGTTGATAGTCCTCTAGGTTGGAAATCAGCACTTCCTGATATTGTACGGGACTGCGTTCACTCATGAGTAAAATTTCGGTTTGTCCTATTAAATTATTCAATGGTGTTCTAAATTCATGCGCAATGTCTTCTGAAAAACGATTCAGCTGGCTATATCCCAGCTCAATACGGTCGAGCATGGCATTGATATCGGAGGCTAGTTGTGCAATCTCTTGAGGGGGATAGGGCAGATTGAGTCGCTGTTCAAGTTGCTGAATATTTATCGCATGGGTTTGTTCTCGCAGGATTCTTAATACTTTTAATCCCAGATGGCTAGCAATAGCACAAAGGATGAAAATCGCCAAGATACCTGTGAAAACATAAATGACAAGGCTCTTTTGAAAAGGTGCAATGATGCCTAAACGTTCAGACCACTGTTTGCCTGCAATTAACAGATACGGCTGGCGATTAATTTGAATAGTTTTCCAGGCAATGCGGGTGGGATAAGCATGCGCCGATAAATCTTGGAATTGAATTTGGGGCTGATGGGTAAATTCAGGTAGAGGAATGCCAAGAGGATTAATGCTGATCAGCGCCTGATCACCCTGAATCAATAAAAACAAATTATCCTGATTTCCCAACATGTTTTGATACAGCTTCGGGCGAGCGATGATCTGTTCAATATTGCTACTGTCTTGTAGTAATATTTCCAGTCGCTCAATTCGCTCAATCAAAGCCCTATCTTGCTGAGCAATTAAAATCTGGTTGATACCCAGATAGGTCATAAATGCTACACCGCACAAGACCATTGCAGCACACCCTGTAACCAAGAGTGTTAATCGGAGTTCTAGCGAACGAATCGGTTTCAACATTATTTCTCTGCCGAAATTTTATAGCCCAAACCGCGAACAGTATGAATTAACTTTATATCATGTCCCTCATCAATTTTACTACGTAAACGCCTTACCGCTACATCAATAAAATTGGTATCGGTATCAAAATTGATCTGCCAGACTTCAGAAGCTATTTGCCTGCGCGTAATAATTTCATTCGGATGGCGCAGCAGAAAGCGCAGAAGATTAAATTCTTTTTTACTGAGTTCTATCAACTGCTCATTACGCCAAACTTTATGATGGATCAGATCCATTTTTAAATTACCAATTTCTAATTGGTTTTCCTGTGCATACTGCTGGCGCCTAAGTAGACTTTTAATTCGGGCCAGTAATTCAATATAAGAAAAAGGCTTGGCCAGATAATCATCGGCGCCCAGTTCCAAACCTTTGACCCGATCAATCACCTGATCTTTTGCTGTAAGAAAAATGACCGGAATTTGGGAAAATTGTCGCAAGACTTTCAGGACTGCCCAGCCATCAATATCGGGCAACATTACATCTAATATGACTAGGCTATATGCATGCATCTTTAACTTTTCCAAACCTTCTAGTCCTGAATGGACGCATTGCGCCTCATAGCCAGATTCATTTAACCCTTTAACCAGATATGAGGCGATCTTCGCTTCATCTTCGATAATTAGAATACACATTTTGTTCAGACTCATTTTAAAGATGACAACTTTGTAATGTGATTGTCATCCTTCAAATCATTCAGGTTGTATAAGATTTTTAAAACTTAATTCAGGGCAATCATGATGAACAAACTCAAAGGGCTTATTGCAACAGTAATGCTGATGAGTAGCAGTACTTTTGCACAATCCGTTCAATTCAATCAAGTTTATTCACTTGATTCTCAGTCAGCACGAACTCTTACGGATGCTGCGGTGACTGCGTGTCAAAAAATACAGCACAATATCGCTGTGGTGGTGGTGGATCGGGGCGGAAATACGTTAATGGCAAACAGGCATGAAACTGTCGGACCGCATAATTTGGGCGCAGCTGAAAAGAAAGCCTATACCGCCTTATCGACCAAAACGGCGACTATGTTGTTAAGTCAAAATGCCAATGAAAACAAGGATGCAAAAAATTTAACCACCTTATCTAATCTACTGCTGTTGGGTGGCGGCCTACCTGTGAGTTATGAAAATCAGGTGGTCGGTGCCATTGGCGTTGCCGGAGCAGGGGGTGCAAAAAATGACCATTACTGCGCTGAAACAGCTGTTAAGTCTATTTTCAATCCTTAAGGAATTCATCATGTTTAAAAAATTATTGCCACTTTCAACACTATTGTTGACCTCAATGACTTTCGCACAAACTAACCCTTTAAGTGTGCATGTGTTGAATCTAGAAAATGGTCTACCCTCAGCTCAAGTCGAAGTGGTACTCGAAAAAAGTACTGGGAATAAATGGGTGAAGTTAAATCAGCAATATACTGGTCCTAATGGCCGTATTACTGGATTGTTTCCTGAAAATCAGAAGCTTGAAGCCGGTATTTATAAAGTTACTTTTAAAACTGAGGACTGGTTTAAAAAAAATAAGCAAGATACTTTCTTTCCTGAAGTTCCTGTAATTTTTAAGGTAGATGGAAGTGTCAGCCATTATCATATTCCTCTACTTTTAAGTCCTTATGGATATTCGACTTATAGAGGTAACTAAGACTTAACAGGGCTAGTTTAACTAGCCCTTTTATTCGTGCTGAGTCCGTAAACTAGAGAAAAATCACAAAAAATTCATGATTGTATTGTTATTCTTTTAGTCAGATTAAAGTCGATAAAGCTTATTGACGCTTCGTGATGATTAAAAACGAGAATGGTATGAATCAATTTTCTGAAGAGGACTTATCCAGAATTATAGAAATGGCTTGGGAAGATAGAACTCCTTTTGAAGCTATTTTATGTGAGTATGGTTTAAATGAAGCGGCGGTGATCCGCTTGATGCGGCAAAATATGAAAGCATCGAGTTTTAAAATGTGGCGTGGACGCGTCACCGGCCGAAAAACCAAACATCTGCAACTGCGTTCACCCGACGTGATACGGGCCTATTGTTCACGGCAATACAAGCGTTTCTAAGCGTTTGATTTTGACCGCTGTCTGGACTCACGTTTACATCGTTCAGAACAGTATCTGACTTCCTCCCAGCAGCGTTGCCATTTTTTGCGCCAAGTAAAAGGACGCAAACAGTGCATACAGATTTTTTCAGGAAAATGCTGTTTTTTCATGGTTTATAACTCATCAATCCGGCTAAGAAGTTGCTGGGCATGGCTGATAATCTGAGGCCGATCTTTAAGCTTGTCCAGCTGTCGATAGATCATGCACATACGTGGATGAGTACGGAATGTCGCTTCATGCCGGATCATGAAATACCAGTACAGGCTGTTGAAAGGACAGCTGTCCGGTTCGGTACGGGTTTTGACATTGTAGCTACAGTGCTTGCAGTAATCCGACATCTTATGGATATAATTGCCCGAAGCCCCATAGGGCTTGCTGGCCATTAAGCCACCATCGGCATGCATTACCATGCCCAAGGTGTTCGGTAGTTCTACCCATTCATAGGCGTCGGCATAGACTGCCAGATACCACTCACTGATCTGCTGCGGGTCTACACCCGTTAACAGGGCAAAATTTCCAGTCACCATCAAACGCTGAATATGATGTGCATACGCATGCTGAAAAGTATTACGGAAACACTCAGCCATGCAGTTCATCTGAGTGCGGCCAGTCCAGTAAAATTGTGGCAACGGGGTTGAGTACTGCAGCGCATTGCGGCTGGCATACTCCGGCATGTACAGCCAGTAAATTCCGCGAACATATTCGCGCCAGCCGAGGATTTGCCTGATAAAACCTTCCACTGCATTCAGTGGTGCATGACCGGCATAGTAGGCCGTTTCTGCGGCATCACAGACTTCTCGCGGCAGCAGCAAGCCACAGTTTAGATAAGGCGAGAGCAGGCTGTGAAACAGCATGTCTGCACCCTGAACCATTGCATCCTGATAATCTCCAAAATGCGGCAAACTGTGGGCAATGAAATGCTCCAATGCAAGCAGGGCATTGCTGCGCGTGGTGGCCCAGTGAAAATCGGCAAGACTGCCAGAGTGATGGGAAAACTCGCGTTCAACCAGTTCCAGTACATCCAGATCAATCTGATCCCGTTCAAAATGAAGTGCTGGAGGCAATGGCGGACTGCCTGACCAGGCCTTGCGATTGGCACTGTCATAGTTCCACTGTTGTCCAAGCGGCTGCTGTCCCTGCATCAAGTAGCCGGTCTGCTTGCGCATTTCCCGATAAAAATATTCCATGCGCAGCGTCTGGTAACGGCTGGCCCAGTACCGGAACTGCTCCGGATTGCAGAAAAAACGCTCATCATTCAGGCACTTTACCGACAGTTGCAGCTGCTGGCTCCAGTGCTGTTCAATCTGCTGCTGCAAGCGGTATTCTCCGCATTGGGTCATGACTAGTTCTGTGACAGGGAACAGCTGTTGCTGTCCCTGCACAAAATCTAGCAGGCTGCGAATCGGACTTCCGGACTGAAAAGCATAATAACGTACACGCCAGCCCTCGGCCTTGAGCTCTTTGGCAAAATGACGCATGGCGCTAAAAATCAGGGCAATTTTCTGCGGATGATGCGCGACATACGTGGCTTCCTCAACCACTTCGGCCATCAGGATCACATCCTGGGTACGGTCCAGCGCTTTGAGCGTAGCAAGCTGATGATGAAGCTGGTCACCTAGAATTAAACCGAAACGCATACCTATCTCAGAACCAGTGAAAGAGAGCGCAGTGTAAAGCCGAACAGTTCAATTTTTTGTGAAAATAAAGATCAACGTGCATGTTGAATCAATTCAACTCGACCAGATGATCAGCTGGCATTGCACAGGAATCATGATTGCTGCAATAAAAGACTGTCCATCTCTGTAATGCTACAGCCCATTGATGAAATTCACATTGCATCATTCCTTAATGCATAGGTGGTGTGAAAATTATGTGATTTTAATCAAAAAGATACAAATTATTATGGTTGTAATTCAGGCAGCTTGCACCTAGTATCTGCTCAGAAGTTACTCCATGTAAGCTTCCTTAGTTTTGTCCCATACACTCCTATGTATGGGATTTTTTTTAATCAGTGGATGTCATGAGCATGCATTCAAAAGCATATATTTTTAGACAGCAACAATTATTAGTGGATGAGCATTTTCAGTTGCCACAGGTAGCAAGATTGCAGCATGATCTAGACCTCTCGGAAAATGGCAAGATCATTGCACGTGATCTTAAAGAAGACGAACCAGTGCCTAAAGGTTATCAATTGGTTCCGATCCGGCAACTGGTGCAAGTCTGGAGCAGACCGCAGTTTGAACAGGCCAGCCGTGCGGTACAGTTGCTAGAATGGCGTCGTAATCACCGCTTTTGCAGTAAATGCGGTCACGCCACCCAGCAGCACGCCAGCCAGTATGCCATGGTCTGTCCATCCTGTGGCTATAACCAGTATCCGCGGGTGAATCCTTGTGTAATTACCATCATTACCCGGGGTGCAGATGAAATTCTGCTGGCAAAAAATGCCCGCAACAAAACCCAGATGTACAGCCTGATTGCCGGCTTTGTTGAAGTCGGGGAAACCCTGGAAGAGGCAGTCCGCCGTGAAACGCTGGAAGAAGTGGGGCTGCAGATCAAGAATATTCAATATCTGGCCAGCCAGCCATGGCCGTTTCCCAGCAACCTGATGATGGCTTTCAAGGCGGAATATCATGCAGGGGACATCCAGATTCAGGAAAATGAACTGAGCGATGCGCAGTTTTTTAAGTTTAATCAGTTACCAGAGATTCCGTTTAAAGGTAGTATCGCTTATGCCATGATTCAGCATGTGATGTATGGAACGCCTGTTGCAGATGACAGCAAAGAGTGGCTTTGAAACAGCAATCCTGTTTGGGGCTCTCAAATAAACTGCGATAACGCACTGGGTCCTGAATATTCAGATGGCATTTCCTGACCAATAGACCCTGAATCGCAGCATTTGATCTTCACACTTTGTTCACATCCAGCTGGGTTTATCTTAAGGCTGTAATTAAACAAGGCTAAAAATGAACATGCGATTCAAATCGGTTTTTGCAGCGACGGCACTGGCCATCATCAGCTTAAGTACCACGACCCGAGCAGAAACTGCTGCGTCTCAGGCAGTCGATCAGGTGGATATCCAGCAGTATGCAGGCAAGTGGTATGAAATTGCGCATTTACCGATGTATTTTCAGCGTAAATGCGTCTCGGATATCACGGCGCAATATAGCCTCAATGCCGATCAGACCATGCGTGTCTTGAATAGTTGCCGGATTGGCAACGGTGAGATGATCAGCTCTGAAGGAGTTGCCTATCCGCAAAATGCGGGCAACAGCAAACTGAAGGTCAGTTTTTTGCCGCAAGGCTTAAGATGGATTCCGTTTACCAAAGGTCATTACTGGGTATTACGAGTGGATCCGGAATATAAAGTGGCGCTGGTGGGTGGACTGAGTAATAAATATCTGTGGATTTTATCGCGTGAACCGCAACTCGATGAAGCCACCTATCAGTCCTATCTGGAAACCGCAAAACATTATGGTTATGACGTGACAAAATTGATCAAATTGCCGCATTAATCTGTTACCCTTTTGCCGAACTGCCTAGTCTCTCTACAGTTCGGCTTTTTTTATTTACTTCACATAAAATTCATATCTGACTGATTACACTCATCAAATAGAATAAAGACAATCGCTTGAAAATAGGATGAGTCCATGTTGAACAGTCTGATGCGATGGATAGACAGCTGGTCTACACCCACAGCGCCCGAAACACTGACGGCTGAAAACAGCAAGATTCAGTGGCTGCGGATTTTGCCCTTTATTCTGTTGCATCTGGCCTGTTTCGCCGTGTTCTGGGTGGGAGTGTCTTGGTTTGCGCTGGGCTTTATGCTGGCGTTCTACCTGATCCGCATGTTTTCCATCACCGCTTTTTTTCATCGTTATCTGTCACATAAAACTTTTCAGACTTCGCGTCCGGTACAGTTCCTGTTTGTGTTGATGGGTACCATGAGTGCGCAGCGTGGCCCGCTCTGGTGGGCGGCGCATCACCGTTATCACCATCGCTATACCGATACCTTGCAAGACCCGCATTCCTCCACGCATGGTTTTTGGTACAGCCACGTTGGCTGGTTTTTAAACGAATATAACTTTGCCACGCGTAAAGAAGTCATTAGAGATTGGCTGAAATATCCGGAACTGATCTGGCTGGACCGTTTCAGTTTAATTGTGGTGGTGCTGACCGCGGGCGGTATTTATGCGCTAGGGGAGTGGCTGGCTATGACCTGGCCGCAACTCGGTACCTCCGGCCTGCAATTGCTGGTCTGGGGATTTGTGGTCTCAACTGTGTTACTGCTCCATGCCACTTTGTGTATTAACTCACTGGCGCATCATTATGGCAGCCGGGATTTTGACACTGAAGATCATAGCCGCAACAACTTATTCTTGTCGATCATTACATTGGGCGAAGGCTGGCACAACAATCACCATTATTATGCCGGCAGTACCCGGCAGGGTTTTTACTGGTGGCAGATTGATGTGACCTATTACCTGCTAAAGCTCATGTCTTGGTTCGGGCTGGTCTGGGGACTCAAGCCGATTCCTGCACGTGTCTATGATGTCAGTAAAATTACCCGGGCTCGAAAACAGAAAAAAGCTGCCAAGACCGGCACTCCGACTATTCATTCAAAGGAATCACCATGAAAATTGCAATTATTGGTTCAGGTATTTCCGGTCTGTATGCCGCCTGGAAACTCAGCAAAGCGCATGAGGTCACGCTGTTTGAAAAGAATAACTACTTTGGCGGCCATACCGACACGCATCAGCTGAATATAGACGGCGAACAGGTGGCCGTCGACAGTGGCTTTATTGTGTTTAACGAGCATAACTATCCACTGTTCTGCGCCATGCTGAAAGAACTCGGGATTCAGTCGCAAAGCAGTGATATGGGCTTCTCAGTGAATAATCAGGTCAGCGGCTTGCAGTACAATCCGTCAAAAAAATTCTCGCTGCTGTTGCGGCCACAAAATTTCCTCAAGACTGATTTTCGCGCGATGTTGTCGGATCTGTTCCGTTTCTATGCGGCCAATAAAGATCTGGATGTGGAACAGGTCGATGCACAGCTCAGTATTGATGAGTATTTAAATCAACATGGTTATAGCGATGCCTTCCGTCAGGAACATCTCTATCCGATGTGTGGAGCGCTGTGGTCCTGTCCGGTGGAACAGGCCGGACAGATTCCCTATAAATTTGTGGTGAGCTTTTTCCAGCACCATCGCATGTTGCAACTGAAAGACCGGCCGTTATGGCTCACGGTCAAGGGTGGATCGGCTCGCTACGTTCGTGCGATTCAGTCCCAGACGAATATTATCTTCCGCAAAACGGGTGTGCTTCATGTATCCCGTAGTTCCAATGATGTACTGGTTGAAACAGCACAGGGCAGTGAGCGTTTTGACTGGGTAATCTTTGCCAGTCATGCTGACGACAGCCTGAAACTACTTAAAGACCCGACCGCGCAGGAGCTGGACGTGCTAGGCAAGTTCCGCTATCAGGATAACCGCATGGTGGTACATTCCGATACCTCTATCATGCCCAAATCCCGTCGCCAGTGGGCCAGCTGGCATGTACACGTCACGCCGACTCAGGCCACTGAACAGACGCCATTCCAGCACAGTGGCACACATTATGGCTTTAGCTACTGGATGAACCAGTTGCAGAACCTGAACTGCAAAACCCAAGTCTTTGCCACCCTGAATCCTAACTTTGCCTTGGATCCGAAAAAGGTCTGGGTCGAACGGCATTACCGTCATCCGGTGTTTGATGCCTCCGCGATTGAAGCACAACAACGCTGGGCCGAGATCAATAGCCAGAACCGCACCTCATACTGTGGCGCTTACTGGGGCTGGGGCTTTCATGAAGATGGTGCCCGTAGCGCTGCATGGGTGGTCGATCAGCTCTTAAAACAGACCGAGCAGGCCGCCTAGGAGGATATGATGCAAATGTTTCCACTGGCGATTGCCTCTGCTGAAATCCGGCATCGTCGTTATTTGCCCCAAGCCCATGCTTTTAAAACCCAGCTAAGCTATCTATGGTTTGATCCAGATCAACTCGCGACGTTTACCCGAAAATCCTGGCTGTGGTCATCTAACCGCTGGAATTTCCTGACCCTAGATGAGCGCGATTTTCTGACTATGGAATGTGGCTCGATTCGGCAGAAGATTGCACGCCTGCTGATCAAGCGGGAAAACTACCTGCTTCCGCATGCCGCGTCTATCCGGGTGCTAGCTTTGCCACGAACACTCGGCTTTCGTTTCAATTCCGTAGTGTTTTATCTGGTCTTTGGTGCCACCGACCAGTTGCTCTTTGTGCTGAGTGAAATCACCAACACACCGTGGAATGAACGACAGGTCTACATTCACGACTGCCGGAACAATGCAGACGAATATGCGTCGTACCAGAGTCACCAGTTTGACTTTAAAAAGGCCTTTCATGTGTCGCCGTTCATGCCGATGGGGCTGGATTATCGCTGGCGCTTCAGCTTTTCGGATCGGCAAAACGTGATTCATATGCAGCTGTTTGAGCAGGGAATCTTGCAATTCGATGCCACCCTGAAATTTTCCTTGCAGGCCATCACGGTTCCTTCACAGCAGTATCGCTATGCTGTACTGAAAGTTCTTGAACCCTTCAGGATGGTCAGCGGAATTTATCTGCACGCCTTTCGTTTATGGAAAAAGAAAATTCCGTTTTACCGACATCCTAAAAAAGAAAAAGGAAACACATTGCGATGAAAACACTATTCATGGGAGAGCAAAGCACACTGCCGGTGGTACTGCGCCACCTGCTGAAATTACGCCATGGTCAGCTGATTTTTAAAGGTGTCTGGAACGGGGCTGTCGGGGAAAATAGCGATTTACAGGCGGTGATACAGGTGCATGATGTCCGTCTGATGGATCTACTGTTCCGTAATGGTGTACTGGGTGCTGCCGAAGGTTTTATCCGTGGCTACTGGAGCAGTGAAGATCTGGTCGATGTGATCCGCATTTTGGCACGTAACCGCGATGTGCTGGATCTGATGAATCAGAATGCAGTGGCCAAAGCCAGCCAGTTACTGTTAAAGGTCTGGTATAAATCGCGCAAGAATTCGATTGATGGCAGCCGCAAAAATATTGCCGAGCATTATGACCTGAGTAATGACTTTTTCAAGCTGTTCCTGGATTACAGCATGATGTATTCCAGTGCGGTGTTTAAAGAGCCGGGCATGAGCCTGGAACAGGCTTCGGATTATAAAAAAGAGCTGATTTGCCAGAAACTGCAACTCAAACCGATGGATCATTTGGTCGAAATTGGCAGCGGCTGGGGTGGTTTTGCCATTTATGCCGCTCAGCAGTATGGCTGCAAGGTCACCACCATCACCATTTCCAGAGCACAGTATGATGAAGCCGTGGCTCGGGTCGCTGCAGCCGGACTGTCACATCGCGTGACTGTGCAGCTGAAAGATTACCGTTTACTGGAAGGCAAATACGACAAGCTGGTGTCGATTGAAATGATCGAAGCCGTAGGTGAGCAGTATTTATCCACCTATTTCCAGAAATGCCGTGAGCTGCTGAAACCGAATGGTCTGGCCCTGATTCAGGCCATCACCATTGAAGATGCACGCTATGCCAAAGCCCTGAATACCGTGGACTATATCAAGCGCTATATTTTCCCAGGCAGTTTTATTCCCTGTATCAGTGTCATGACCCAGACCGCTTCTGAGCAAAAACTTCGTCTCAAACATCTGGAAGATATTGGTCAAAGCTATGCACAAACCCTGAAGTGTTGGCGTCAGCGTTTCTTGCAGCAGCATGATCAGGTACTTGGGCTTGGCTTTGATGAGCGTTTTATCCGCATGTGGGATTTTTATCTGTGTTATTGCGAAGGTGGCTTCCGCGAAGGCGTGATCAGTGATGTACATCTGCTGTTCGAAGCCAGTGCCTACTAAGCCAAGATAAAGCAGGAGGGCCGAAATGCTGCTGAACTTACTGATGCTGAATGTCTTTATCATGCTCTGTAGCTGGGTGTTGGTGACCTATAACCGTAGAGCAGGGCTGGTCGATGTCGCTTGGAGTTTCAGTATTGCCCTCAATGTGATTATTGCCGCTTGGGCGATTGACAGTGCACCGATGTTGGTTCGCTTATTTCTGGGACTGGCGAGTGGGATCTGGTTTTCACGGCTGACTTGGCATCTGTTACGGCGCTATGCCAGTGAAACCCAAGAAGACACGCGTTATGCCAACATGCGCCGAGCGATGGGGGAGTATCAGCATCTTGGTTTTCTGGTGTTTTTTATATTTCAGGCAGGATTGGCTCTACTGTTTTCTTACCCAATGCTGAAGCTGTTAAGTATCTCGACCGAGCAATGGAATGACTGGACTTTGGTCACTGTGATTGTGGCGGGCATGATCATGCTATCCGCTTTGATAGGCGAAAGCACTGCCGATCAGCAACTTTACCGTTTTAAGCTCGATCCGCAAAACCGGGGGAGAACCATGGATCAGGGTTTGTGGAAATATTCGCGCCATCCGAATTATTTCTTTGAATGGCTGCACTGGTTTGCCTATCCGGTCCTTGGTCTGGCAGCAGGTGCCTATGGATTATGGATTTATCCGCTGCTGATGTGGCTGTTTCTGTACTACATCACCGGGATTCCCTTTAGTGAACAACAGGCGCTGGCACATCGCGGCGACAACTATAAAGACTATCAACGACGAACTTCAATGTTTATTCCGTGGCCACCCAAACAGTAGGTAAATACATGGACTTTATGATTCAACAATCTTTAAAACTGGTCGAAAGCGGCAAGCTGCCCGATTCAGTCATTCGCGCCGGCATTCGCAGCCTAAGCAAAAAACGTCTGGCACAGGAAGGACGCTTTGACCCGGCACTGGCAGCTCGGCGCTATATGGATGTGCTGCATATGCTGAAAAACAGCGAGATTGCCATCGAGACCGAAAAGGCCAATCAACAGCACTATGAACTGCCCACCGCATTTTTCCAGGCGGTGCTGGGCAAGCGTCTGAAATACAGCGCTAGCCTGTTTGAACATACTCATACCACCCTGAATCAGGCGGAAGAAGCCGCACTGGCCAGCTATTGCCAGCGTGCACAGTTAAAAGATGGACAGGATATTCTGGAAATTGGCTGTGGCTGGGGATCGTTGAGTCTGTATATGGCCGAGCATTATCCCAAGGCCCGCATTACGGTGGTGTCGAATTCCTCGACCCAGCGCCAGTATATTCAGGAACAGGCGCGTCTGAAAAAACTGCAGAACCTGACGGTGATCACCTGCGACGTCAATGTACTGCAACTGGAACCCGCGTCCTTTGACCGCGTAGTTTCGGTGGAAATGTTTGAACACGTACGTAATTACCAGAAACTGTTTGAAAATATCAGCAGCTGGCTGAAAGCGGATGGTCTGCTCTGGTGCCATATTTTCTGTCACCGTTTCCTGCATTATCCGTTTGAAGTGAAAAATGAATTCGACTGGATGTCGAGATATTTCTTTAGTGGCGGACTGATGCCGGCAGCTTCGACCTTTCTGCATTTCCAGCAGCATTTGCAATTAGAGCAGCACTGGCAATGGGCCGGCACGCAGTATGAACGCACCGCAAATGCCTGGCTGGAGAACATGGACCGGAAACAGGTCGAGCTGCAGCCCCTGTTTGAACAGACCTATGGTGCAGATGCCTCCATCTGGTGGCAACGCTGGCGGATTTTCTTTATGGCCTGTGCCGAGCTGTTCGGTTATGAGCATGGACGCGAGTGGGTGATCGGTCACTTTCTGTTTAAAAAGAAAACCGTATAATTGAATGGCGAATCGGATGGGCCAGCGGGGAATGCACCAATGTTAAAGCTGTTCAGGGACAAACACGATCATCCTCTGGGTGAGGTGTTTAACCGCTATTACTGGCTGCAAATCGGATTCATTGCCCTGTCTGTGGTGATCGGGATTGGCTGTAGTGCTTGGGTAATCAAGGGTTCCCTGCTCAGAACTGCGCTAGAACAGGAAATGTCACACTACTGGCAGCGGCTGGAACGTAATCCGGCTGCTGAACTGCCCGACACCAAAAACCTGTATGGTTACCGCTGGAGCGATGTGCCGCCAGTCCAATTTCGCCACATGCAGCTTGAGCAAGGGGTGAACCGGCATTTTGTCGATGGCAAGGAGCGCATGACCGTGTATGGTGAAAAAGACGGACAGCATGTGCTGCTGGTGTTTGGCGAAAGCAACGTCAACAAGCTGGTCTGGCTGTTTGGTCTGGCACCGCTGATGGTCAGCCTGTTTGTGCTATATAGCGTATTGTGGTGGTGGAACCGTCGGGCCCGACGTTATTTTTCCCCGATTACCCGGTTGGCCAATGCGCTGGAACATATCGACTGGGAACATCAGAAAAATCAGGCTTCGCCTTTTCAGGACATCCGCACCGACTCCAATCTGGAAGCTGAATACCTCAAGCAGGCGCTGGAAAAATATCATCAGGTATTAAGCGAATTTATTCAGCGTGAGCGTGAATTTACCGGAGATGTTAGCCATGAGCTGCGCACGCCACTGACCATTTTAAAAGGCAATGTGCAGCTGTGTCAGGCACGCTATGGCGACAACAAGTCCTTTACCCGCCTGCATAACACCATTGAAGACATGCAGCTGCTGGTCGATACCTTGCTGGCCATTGCCCGCAATACCACCAATACTTTAACTGCTGAACCGACCATGCTTTCAGAATGTCTGGACAATCTGGTGCAGGATCTAGAGAGTGTCAGTCATAACAAAGGCATGCAGATTGACCTGCAAAAAGACCTCGATGAACAGCCGCGTAAACTTTATCCATCCATGACCAAAATGGTGTTTGGTAATATTCTGC
Organism: Acinetobacter sp. ANC 5600; assembly: GCF_002018395.1. Lineage (NCBI taxonomy): Bacteria > Pseudomonadati > Pseudomonadota > Gammaproteobacteria > Moraxellales > Moraxellaceae > Acinetobacter > Acinetobacter sp. ANC 5600. The sequence goes on along the minus strand of NZ_MVKW01000010.1, from coordinate 20,752 downwards.
GCAATGCGCTGAACTATTCACAGGGCACAGAAATTGATGTGATTCTAGAAAAAAATAAAGTGCTGATTGCTGACAATGGGGTCGGCATGCCTTTACCTAACAATTCTAAGGTTCAGGAACTGTCTGGCCAGCAGCTACAACTGGAAATCAAAGGGCATGGCATTGGATTGCAATTGGTGCAAAAGCTATGCAAACAGCTAGGTTGGCGTGTGGAGCTGTTTGACAGGCAATATTATATTGTCACCCATCAGAATGTTGACCTGGCAATGACCACTGGACTGATTGTCGTTGTGTACCTAAATTAGGCTTCATCTTCGAAAGCAATCTTTAAACCAATCCCGGATATGGTGTGAATCAGCTTTTGTTCAAAGGGTTTATCGACCATTTTGCGTAAATTATAGATATGACTGCGCAGAGCATCACTTTCTGGCTCTTCGTCACCCCAAAGCTCCATCATAATTTCCTGTTTGGTCAGTACTTTAGGAGAGTGACGCATCAGTAGCTTCAAAAGTTTAAACTGAATTGGAGGCAATTCAATGTTCTGGCCAGCTCGAGTTAGCTGCTGTGTTGCGGGGTCCAAAATTAGGTCATGAATTTGCAGACGACTGTTGGATACTTCACCCAGGGAGCGTTTGATCAGGGCCTTGACCCGAACCACCAGCTCGTTAAAGTCAAAGGGCTTGACCAGATAATCATCCGTGCCGGAATTGAAGCCTTTGAGTTTATCATCCAAGGTATCCCGAGCGGTAAGCATCAAGACAGGTAAGTCCAACCCCTCTTCATTGCGTAACCACTCGCACAATTCATAACCAGAACCATCAGGCAAATTAATGTCTAGTAGCAAGATATGGTAGCGTTGCTGTTTCAGTAATTGTCTAGCAGCACTCAGATTGCGGGCATGATCGACCACAAAGCCATGTTCTTCCAGAAACTCGCATAGGGTAGAGGCCAGTTCATAATGGTCTTCAACCATCAGGATAAAATGTTTCGACATAGCGGCAGATACTAATTTAATAATTGCTGTTTTAATTTAGCACTAAATGGCTGGGGACCCAGCCATATATTAAAATATTGTTGTGCCAGAGGATGTCTAAGCTGCCCTAAACCTTGCTGGTTCAAGGATAAGCTCAGGGTCTGTGTAGCATGGTTGTATTTTAAACGGTACAGGTCGCCTGATCTGACCGGACGATACAAATCGGTGATTGGGTTGAATAGAGCATGTATTTTTGCGTCTTTAACATTACGTTTCAGTAAATGTGTGGCCGCACGCTTAAATGCCCATTCCGGAATATTCTGTGTATAGGAAAAGTCCATCTGTATATTTTGTTTTTCCCAGGATTGGCTACAGTTTTGGGCAAAATAACTGGCCATACCGACCTGTTTTTGACCCACCATCAGCGGACCATTGCCGCATTGATTCAGGCTTTGTGCCTGTGCCCATGGACTGAAGCTACATCCCATCACTAAAGCCGTGCTGATCGCTATTTTTTGAAAGGCAGTAGCCATGAGTAGACCCCTCCAACATAAGGCAGGGAACGGTACAGGCCGTTCGCAGGGTCCCAGAAATCCTGCTGGAAAATAATCTTGTTGTTTTCGTTAATCTTGATTTCACTGATACCGTAAGAGTCCATACTGCGGGTCGTGCCGAACATTTTAAAATCATAGATCATATGCCAGTGCACGTAGGCAGAGTCCTGATAATAAGAAGCGTTTAACAGCTTGACGCTGACCTTGCTGACCCGTTTGTTCATGCCTTGAAAGTGCTCGAGTAGATTTTGACGGGATGAAAATTGCGATAGGGTATCGTTAATAAACAGCTGGTCGGCATACAGCGATCCGGCTCTTTCCACAAATTCTGGTGTGCCCAAGGTATTAAAAGCTGAGGTAAAGCGGAGGCCGATATCCTGAGCTTTAGCCTGATCCAGCGCTATCCCCTGAATACCGTTTCTGGATTGGGCGTAATCGGCTGAATAACTGGGAATACTTTTACATCCGGCTAACAACAGAAGCGGCAAGGATAAGGCTGTAGCAATAAGTGTTTTTACAAGTCTCATCATCAGTGTCCGTATGAAGTGTATCTTTATACCTTAGGCAGCACAGCGTGAACAGAATGTGAAATAGACGTTATAGATGAGCAATTGAATAGAATTTTTCAAATCAAAGATTAAATGTTTAACTTTTTTCTTCGGCCATTAACCAATCAATGATATTCATAACATCACGATTTTCGTTATTTTTTCTGACCATTGCATAAAAATTATAGTCACAATAGATAAAACCAAAAGGGGCAATGATCCTTCCATTTAACATTTCTTTTTCTACTAGAATTTGAGGTGCTATGGCAATTCCTAACCCAGACACGGCAGCTTCTATCATTAAATTCAGACTATCAAAATAACGTTCATTCGCTTTTGGGGAAAAGCGTATTTGAAACTGATCGAACCATGTATGCCATGCACTTTTATTTGAGTGGGTATGAAGTAATGGATAGTTTAAAAGATCATTTACGGAATGAAGAAGATTTATTTCACGATTACAAATAGGACCCATGTTATCGGGAAATAACAGATATTTATTCAAAAAGTTGGGAAGTAGATGATGCTCACTGACGCTATTGATAAATATGTCAACTTTCTCTTTTTCTAACAATTTTAAGTCATTACATGTCATTAATTTGATATGGATATTGGGATAAATGACTTCGAGCTTTTCTAATCTCGGAATCAGCCAATTTGCCATAAAACTATGAGAAGCACCTATGACAACTTCTACTTCAGATGTCTTAGTAGTTAACTCAAAGACGCATTGTTCTAAACGATTAAAAAGCTGCGTACAAACGAGCAATAATTCTTCGGCATCCGCCGTCAGAGAGATGGTCGAGGAATGTCGAATAAACAATTTTTTATCCAACCATTCTTCTAACTGCTTTATTTGATGGCTAATCGCGCTATGGGTTACACATAATTCTTCGGCAGCTAAGCTGAAACTTTTATTTCTGGCGACAGCTTCGAAAGCTTTTAAGGCATTAAGCGGAGGTAATGTTCTGCGTTTCATGTTGTAAAATTCTCTAACACCATAAGCTCAAAATATATCAATTATCATAAAAATGAAAATATTTTAAGATCAAACAAGTTTTGATAGTAAAAGAGATATGAGATGACAACCCCTTATACAGGTAATGGTCCTGATGACCTGGGATTTTTTGGTCAATTTGGCGGATGTTACATGCCAGAGATCTTAATGCCAGCACTTCAAGAATTAGAACAAGCCTTTAATACTGTTCGGCACAAACCTGAATTTTGGGCTGAATATCAGCAGATTTTAACGGACTTTGTTGGTCGTCCTAGTCCTCTTTTTTATGCAAAAAACCTAACAGCTTATGCAGGCGGCGCTCGAATATATTTCAAGCGAGAAGATTTGAACCATACGGGTGCGCATAAGATCAATAATTGTGTAGGGCAAATCTTATTAGCCAAATTTATGGGCAAAACCAGAATCATTGCAGAAACGGGTGCTGGGCAACATGGTGTTGCAACAGCAACGGTTTGCGCGCTGTTTAAGATGAAATGTACCATTTTTATGGGAGAAACAGATATTCAGCGGCAACAAATGAATGTTGAACGTATGAAATTACTCGGTGCTGAAGTCAGAAGTGTTCAAAAAGGGCGTGGGACTTTAAAAGATGCCATGAATGAAGCATTACGTGACTGGATTCGTCATGTGGATACAACCTATTACCTATTGGGTACGGGTGCAGGCCCTCATCCATATCCCAACATGGTCAGAGAATTTCAGAAAATTATTGGTTTAGAAGCCAGAAACCAAATACTCCTGAAAGAAAATAAACTGCCTGATGCTCTAGTTGCTTGCGTTGGCGGGGGATCAAATGCATTAGGGTTGATGCATCCTTTTCTAGAAGACCTGAATGTCAAAATGTTTGGCGTTGAAGCGGGTGGAAAAGGAACAAATAGCGGTGAACATGCCGCCTCTATTTGCAAGGGTCAAGTCGGTGTGCTGCATGGCAATTTAACTTATTTATTACAAGATTCAGATGGGCAGATTTTAGAGGGGCACTCTATATCAGCTGGCTTAGATTATCCTGGTGTTGGTCCTGAGCATGGTCTTCTGTTTGAAACAAGACGTGTTACATATACGGCGATCACCGATCAAGAAGCGGTAAATGCCTTTCAGCTTTTAAGCGAACAGGAGGGTATTATTCCTGCTCTTGAGAGTTCTCATGCAATTGCATATGCGATTCAACTTGCTCAAGAAATGCAGCCAGAACAGATCATTATTGTCAATTTAAGTGGCAGAGGAGACAAAGACTTAAACACGGTCAAAAAATATCTTGCAGGAGCTACAGCATGAACCGTCTAGATCAAAAATTAGAGCAATTGAAACTGGAAAATCGAAGCGGTCTGGTCTGTTATTTTACTGCTGGAGATCCTAATTTTACAGAAAGTTGTCGTCTGTTAAGCCAATTGGGTCAAGCAGGGGCTGACATTATTGAAGTGGGTATTCCATTTTCTGATCCAGTGGCAGATGGAGAGATCATTCAGGCAGCGCATCTTCGGGCTTTAGATGCAGGTCAAACGGTAAAACAGACCATTGAGTTGGTAAAAGTAATCAGGCTGCATGATGACAAGACACCAATAATTTTCATGACTTATTTAAATCCGATTATGCAATATGGTTTTGAGACACTTATCGCTGAAACAGAAAATCTTATAGATGGAATATTGATTTTAGATGCTCCATATGGATATCGAGAAAACTTTGAGGTGCTATTAAATGAAAAAAATATGCATTTAATTGCAATGACCGCGCCGACGACCCCAGTTGAAAGGTTAGAGCAAATTTCAGCGCGCGCGACAGGGTTTTTATATCATGTTGCAGAAAATGGATTAACAGGAGGAGACTTCAATTTATCTTATCTTGAGAAAAAGATGACTGAAATTAAGCCGATTTTTAATATACCTGTTGCAATTGGTTTTGGGATCAAAAATGAAAGCCATGTTAAAGCACTAGCCAATAAAGTAGATCTTATTATCATTGGCTCAGCGCTTGTTGATACTTTTTTTAATAAGGGAATGAATGCGACTTTAGAAAAAGTGACGGTTTTTGCACAGATACTGAGACAAAATAAAGAATAGTCAGGCACCTTTCATAAATCTTCTTTAAAACCATAATTGAATATAAAACAATATTTTATCTTGTCCTTCTCCCGAAAGGGAGATGGAACTTTATACGTGGATATTTTTCTAAAAGTGATCGCTTTTTTAAAAATCACTATTATCATATAGATGTGACATGCGTTTTTGCTTTGTTTCAAGATAAGCTTTGTTAAAGATATTTAAACCAACTTTTAAAGGAATACGTTCAACAACATTAATTCCTAAATCAGTTAAAGATTTAATTTTAAGGGGATTATTTGTAATGAGTTTTACATTCTTTATTTTTAAATAATCTAACATAATGGTACACATATCATATTTACGAGCATCTGCTGGTAAATTTAATAATAAATTGGCGTCAAGAGTATCATGTCCTTGGTCTTGAAGGGCGTAAGCTCGAATTTTATTGCTTAGTCCTATGCCGCGACCTTCTTGGCGCAAGTATAAGATCACACCTTGACCTGCATCATTAATCATTTTCATGGTTGAATGTAATTGGGGGCCACAATCACATTTGAGTGATCCAAAAGCGTCACCTGTTAAGCACTCTGAATGAATTCTAACGAGTACAGGTTGATTAGAAATAGTACCCATGCCTTTGGCAAGAGCAATATGTTCTTCACCAGTACTTTGGTCTTGAAATGCTATAATTTCAAAATCGCCAAATGCAGTAGGTAACTTTGATTTGGAAACAAATTCTATAGCCATTTAATTATACCCCTGTATTTTAAGAATTTAGAAACTTTCAACTATTACTTTCCACCTAAAATAGTTCTCAGATAGTGAAATTTATGTGAAAACACAAGATTTTTTAGTGTCTGAAGTAAATTTCAATAAAAAAAGCAATAAGTTACATCTAATTTTATCTTTGGAATTATGTAAGAACTAAAAACAAAAAACTCAAAATTAATACTTAAAAATACTACATAGTCGTATAGAATAAATTACTACAAGGTAGTATAAATACAAGTAATGTATACAATATGTGAAACCCCATTATTTACTAAATACTGTCTTGTTTATTGGGCTCAGGAAGAATTCAAAACATTCTTGGCATTAAATCCTGAAGCAGGAGATGTAGAGCCTAATTCAGGTGGCATTCGTAAAATTAGTTGGACGAGCGGTGGGAGAGGTAAAAGTAGTGGTGTCAGAGTCATCTACTTTAATCGTTTAACAAATGGAGAGATTTGGTAACCCTGTACAGTAAAAAGCAAACTGTACAGCTTAGTAAAAAAACTCTTCAAGCATTGGTGGAGAAATTAAATGACTCGTTTAATGACTGAAAAAGAACTCGAAGCTTTTGAAGGAACCAGAGATATTGAAGCTGAAATCTTGCAAGGTATAGATGATATGTTTGCTAATAATGCAGCTAAAAGAACTGTAATTACTGAGACCGATGTAGCATTAGCTCGTAGAAAGGCTCAACTGACACAAGAGCAATTTGCCAAACTTCTGGGTGTTTCGAGACGTACACTCGAATCTTGGGAACAAGGTACTAGAAGACCTTCAGGAGCAGCAACATCGCTTATTCGATTATTTATTGTTGATCCACAATTTGTAAAAGAAAGCCTGGCTTGATTTATATAGCTCTTGATTGAGGGCTATTGGCCTATTGATTCTAGCCAAAATAATGGAAGTACTTCCCTCTAAAGATAACGTAACGTTAACTTTGGAGATCCAAGAAATGGCTATCTTACGCAGCAATGCTGCTCAAGTCCTGAATTTAAACAGCAAGCGATTGATTATGCACTATTGAGATTTATTACAATCGAAGCAGAAGACATTCTGCAAACGGCTGGTTAAGCCCAGAAGCCTTTGAACAGAAATATTTCAAGAATTTAGAGGGATTTGTTGTCCACGATACTGTCTAGGATCAGCTTGGATTAGTGACATATTCAGCTCCTACAAAATTCAATAGTAGCTGAAGATCGACTTAATGCGACAGAACCGAAATATTACCTCAAATAATTAAGGCTCGCTTGCGAGGTCTTTAAAACAAACCCATTGCAGAGTAATGATTAACTATTACTGATATTTGTTGCTTAATACAGATTTTAACAGTGGTTACTTTTTTGGTTACTTCAACTTATAAACTTAGAATAATATTTATAAAAAACATACATATAAATTATTATGTGATGCGTAATATACGCATCACATAATAATGCTTATTTTTGATATAATTTAGATAATGGGGATCATTATGCTGGTTTATAAAAATTTATGAGTCTTACGGAAACACAAGTACGAAAGTCATATCCAAAAGAAAAAATTTACTTTTTAGCTGATGATGATGGTTTAAGCTTAAAAGTCGATCCTAATGGAAAAAAGTCTTGGAGTTATCGATATTCAGTTGCAGAAACGGGTAAAAGACCACGAGTCACTCTAGGTACATATCCTGAGATGAATCTCAAAGAGGCTAGAGTGGCCAGAGACTCCTATAAGGCAACTAAATTTTCTACACAAAATTTAGTTCAGGAGAAAATTCAAACTTTTAAAGTTGTTTGTGAAGAATGGCTAGAGTTTAAAACAAATAATTCATTTAAAGATCAACCACGTGGTGGTGTAATCCAATTGGCGAATGCATGTTTAATAAATGACATTTATCCCGTTATTGGTGATATAGATTTTAGCAAAATTAAAAGAACTGATTTAGTTAAGGTAATTAAGCAGATTGAAAATAGGGGAGTTAAGGAACCTGTAAAAAAAGCGTATAGCTATTTAAATCAAATCTATGATTTTGCAGTTGCAATGGGATACTGTGATTATAATCAAGCTTATGGTCTCAATAAAATATTATTGAAAGGGAAATTAAAGAAAAATTATCCCTATTTAAAAGATGAAGAAATTTCTAATTTTATTCTTAGAATAACTCAACTAAATACAGATCCAATTATAAAAAAAGCAATCCTATTTAAATTATATACTGGAGTCAGGGGGGCAGAGTTATTGTCTGCAGAACCTCATCATTTTGATTTTGACAACAAAATTTGGAAAATACCTGCTTTACATATCAAGCAATATCGTCGAAAAGTGATAGCAGGTTATGATATTCCAGATTTTTTAGTCCCGTTATCATCGCAAGCGGTGAGCATTGTTAGATCTGCACTAGAGTGGTCACAAGGCGATCGTTATGTTTTTTCCAGCCCAAAAATTAAAGATAAGCCATTGCATTTTAACACAATAAATTCAGCCATTCGTAAGATGGGATACAAAACAAATGAGCTATCCTCACACGGTTTAAGATCAACATTCAGTACTATTTTAAATGATTCTGGCTTATTTCAAGATAGTTGGATTGAGGCTCAGCTTTCACATGTAGATAAGAATAAAACACGTGCTAGTTATAACCATGCAGATTATATTCAACAAAGAGCTGATATGATGCAGTGGTGGGGTGACTATTTAGAAAATAAATCAAAATCTAGTTTATAGGTAATTTAAATTAAACTATTTTGATTTAATAATAAATTTTAAACCAAATGCATTTAACAACTTATTTATAGAATCTAATGTTGGATTACTATCAGGTTGCTCCATTTTCTGTAAAGTCTGTGGTGCTATTTTAGTAATTTTACTCATTTCATTTAATGTTAAATGTAGTTCTTTTCTAATGTATGATGCAATCTGGTAAATTTGCCACTCAGGATTGTTATTTATATTTTCTAATACTTGTAAGCGTTTATTCATTTGCTCGATTGCCGTCATAGGCTTATAACGTTTATCCATTAGAAAGCTCCTGAATCTGTTGGCATATATTCAATATACGATGATGACTATTTTGTAAAATCTCATCATCTATATTTATTTTTTTCATTTCATCGAGCAAATTTTCATACAGTGGCAATTGTTGAATCATTGTATGTTTAATTTCAGTTGAATCTATTCCTGTACATTCTTCTATTTGCGTTATGACAGATCCCCATATAGGCATTCCTCCATGGTCATCTTTTTCCCAACGTGTAGTACGTGCAATTCCGTCAGGATGAAGCCACATTGGTGCAAAATCGAAGAGGGGTGTTAATTGAATTGTACCGTCATTTAAACGTTGAATTGCGGTATTACGGGTATGATTATCTTTATTTCCTAATGCAACATTAGTAATATCTCGTTTCAAATATTCAAAAATTTCAGCTTTTGGTGATGAGCAACATTCCATGATCAATGTACAGATTTGATTATGTGTCATTTTAACGCCGAAGCCAGCTTTACCACTTAAAGAGGCTAGGCTTTCTTGTGCAACTCTTTCGACTTTACCATTGATAATTTGGCGATCAAAACGTGGAATAAATAGCGTTCTCTGGTGAAGTTCCAAGTCCTTGAACACTCTTAGACCTAAATACCGAGCTATTTTCATGTAAATTGCTTCATGTAACAGTATTTTTTCCAGTTTTTGATCATTTCCACGACTAAATTTAACTAGCCAATGCTTTGCTGCTAGTTCATCTGGAAGACTGTGATCTAAATAAAACAGACCATCATATCCTTGTGTTAGTAATAGTTTAGGCCATTCACCTTGAACACCTGAAGAACCAGCAACAAATAAGCCATATGATGCAAGTGACTCAATGAAATCTTCTTTCCTTTCAATTATTTCGCTTAGGCTAAATCCACGAGGTTTCACTGTCGGAAAATGATCTTGAAGCCAGTCATAAGCTTCTTTAATTCGTAGATTACCAATAGGATTACCTGCCCCAGATTTCAGTAGGGGCCAATCAGCTTGTTCTTCTGCATTAATTGAAAAACCCAGCTGATTTAAAAGCTCCTTTCGCCCATAACCTTGAGGTAGCAAGTCCATGAGAAATGCTGGCCATTGGTTTTCTAAGTTGTTTTGTACATTGACTGGAAATTGGAATGATAGAGCATGACCATCCCTTAAATCCATATGTTCAATAGCATATTCAAATAAGTATGACGTTCGTGTAGATGCTCTCCAGCCTTGCTCTTGATTAGCAATTAATTCAACGATAGCGCAATCTTGCCATTCGTTATTTTGAAAAATTTGAAGTGTGCAATATTGATTCATATATGTATTAAAATAAAAAATTAGTATCTATTTTCGGCTATATTTATTTATTATAGTAGATATATATTGAATTTCCTACTCTGATTGGCTTTGTTGCACAAACCTATCTGTAAAGGCTTTTTCAGCGATATAATTTTCAAATGAAGAAGCCTACACAAAATCTATCGCACAACCAATTGGCCCGCATATAACCGAGCACTCATGAGTCGCGGAAATATTGCCATTTGGTTTGATCCTGCTACGCAATGGTATGCTCCATCAAAAGGCAAATAAGGGCGAAATCAGACCTACTCCGACGCAGCTATCCAATGCTGCTTAATGATTAAATCCTTATTCCGTCTATCTTTACGTATGGTCACTGGCTTTGTGCAAAGTCTGATTAAACTTTGTGGATTAAATTGGACCGCACCAGATTACAGTACGCTTTGTAGAAGACAAAAGCATATTGATATTGCAATCAGCTACCAAAAAAGTAGCGATGGGCTGCATCTACTCATAGACTCTACAGGCATGAAGTTTCTAGGTGAGGGCGAATGGAAACGCAAGAAACATGGACCTGAATATCGTCGCCAATGGCGTAAACTTCATATTGGTATAGATGCTGAAACCCTTCAAATACGCGCCATTCAACTCACTACAAATAATGTGAGTGATTCACAAGTGCTTGGTGATTTTAAAATTGAGACATATTCAGTCTGTAAAGTCAGGATATTTTGATGACAATAAGAAGTAGAAGAAGACTTATTGGCATCAATACCAGTGAGAAGGTCAGCAAGCTGTTTATTTCCAGTGCGTTGCAAAATAGTCTGATGTAAAAGAGAGCCAATTCTTATTAGTGATAATTTTGGAATATAAAATTTGGCTCTCAGCTGTTTCAAATGTTGCTGAAGGTCCTCTTCCTTAACGGGGTCACCGTCTCGCAGAGATTCAATAAATGAATTCGGGATCGGGATGTCCAGATGAACTGTTTGGTTGAGCAAGCCCTCTGGATAAGCAAAATCCTTATTTTCAAAAATTGAAAATTTACTTCTCAGATAATATTGTCCATTGCTTTGCTTGATCTGTTGGCGAGCATTTAAATTTTTAGCACGTTTACTTTGTAGACGGAGCCACTCCTGGATTTTATTTCCTGTCAGAAATGACAGCATCAGGATCAAGGATGCCTTCTTTTTTTTGATTTCTTTATCCTTGTCTTTAGAGTCTTCTTTAATCTCAACAATGTAATTTTTATATAGTTCAGTAATTAGGGCACTTATGCTTGTGGTATTAGGAAAGAGGCTGCTGTATGGCAGCAAATGTTCTTTCCGTTGAATATGTTTGGCAACCAGAGGCAGCACATAGCTTTGGCCGGATTCTGAATATGCAGCAAGGGGGGTAACGATGGTTGGGTCTACAAGTATTTGACGTGTATCTTGGTCATCTAATTGTTCTTCTATATTAAGAGCTTTAGACTTTTGACCTTTTTTAATTTCTGAACTTTCTACAATCAGCTGATCTTCATCTAAAAAATCATGTTGAAGTTGAGTCTCGATGCTCGCTTTGGCAATTTTGGCCTTATTGTTTAAAATATAAGTAAATGTAATGCGTAGATTATTCAGTAGATTTTTTTCAAAATCATTGTATGGATCTGTATTGAAATTACTTAAATATTGAACAAATTCAGTTAACGAAAGCGTAGGATCTTTAAGATGCTTTTCCCAAAGGATCATGTATTCGCGTGTATTTTGATATTCTTTATCGGGATTCAGAACCCTATTGGCCACACGGAAGCGTTGAAATAAGCGTTTTACAATATTGAAATGTTCAGTGTAGTCTTCTTTAAAAAGCTCAGGTTTAATGTCTGGAAGGGCAATTAAATAGATTGCTGCTTTTAAGATCAGGATATTCCAGATTAAAGCGTTTTCTTCCGACTCTGCTAATTGTGCAATTGAGTTCACATACCAAGTGACTGGTGTTGTGCTAACAGTATGTTTTCGAGAGGAGACCAAGGCAGCTGGTCTAGCAACAACAGAATTGGTTTCTAGATCAAAATCTAATAGATCGAGATTCAGCCCTTCCAGACATTGATCAGTTGGATGTGAAGTCAGTAAATCAGCAACATATTGAATATGTTTGGTACGTTGGAGCTGCTCGTCACCAAAGAGTTTTTCCAGTGTCTGTTTTAATGATACCCGTGAAATATCAGCAGCATTTTGATGGCTTGGGGTAGAATCTGACATTATGCTTTCCATAGCTGATCTGGTGTTAGAACGAAGTCAGGATTGTTTAGAAGCTGTTGAATAACTTCACTGGTTTGTTCCAGTCGATCAAGAGCCTTCTGTCTTTTTTGATGTATAACTTTATTGCGGTGATTCAGTTGATTTCGAGTGCATGACAGCAGATCGGCAAGCAGATCCAAACTCATTGTACGGTGAGGTTTGAAAGAGTTTTCTTTGTTTAACTTGTAAATAGCCTCGGCAGAAATGTATTCATTTATTAAGTTATGTAACCTTTTGGGATTCAATCGATTAAGATCATGATAAGTAGATGATAGAAATTTTAGAAATTCGGAACTAACCACATTTTTTAATAGTTCGATTTTTTTGTTATCTTTGGGAAGAGAATGGATAATTAGATTAATTTCTTTGGGTGCGTTTTGAGTCCAATATAGGAACCATTGGAAATTACTGGCGATGGTATAACCGGATAGATTAGTATCTTTCCAGACGTGGATCTCGGGACTTGGATTCAAGATACCTAGATCTGTTTTTAAAGCTTTGAAAGCCTCTTGATAGCAAAGATAAATTCCAGAAAAATCAGGATGTATACTGATTTGGATTTTATTGAAATTTTTGCACAACAATTTTTTAGGTGCGCCAAATTCTTCATCGAAATCAAAAGCTTTTCCCATAGTTCTTTACAAGTTTAAAAAATAATCAAGTGAAGATTCTTATAATTTTTTGAAATATTAAACAAGATTGATCTACCCCATATTTTGTGTTTATTTACAATTAATATACAATATATTGTGATTTTTTATATTTTTAAGAACTGGGTCACAACTTATAGCAATGCTATTTATTTTAAAACTTAGAGGTTCTTAATATGGAAATTAAACAACTGAAACAGGTAGAAGTCGTTACAGATGTTGTATGTGATGTATGCAACCAATCAACGAAACTGCAGTTTGGAAATTTATCCGCACATTGGGGGGATGGCTCCAAGCATGATGGGCAAAGATATGAGTTACAGTTATGTGAGAAATGTTTCTTTTATGCCTTGGCGACATTAAAAAAAGAGAGAGCAGATAAATATATGTTTGATAAAAGTTTTGACCCTTCGAATCTGGATGGGTTTGGGTTGAAATGAACCTATCATTATGAGAAATTCTTAGAATCAAACAACATACTGATCTCAATTCAATCTAGCAGTTACCATTTTTAATGATGGGTAGGATATTCAGGAATTTTTCGTTGCTTTGATCTCGTGTGTACATGTGAGAGGATTATTTTCTTATTTTATTTTTCTGAGAAATAGATCTAAGTTTTTTGTGTTTTACAGTTGCCAATATACAGATTCTTGTTTAAATCTGCCGAAGCAGATGCTTATGAGGTAAAAATAAAATTCATAGTGTTTTGGGGTGAAAATACTGCCACCTCAGGAATGATTACAATCTTTGATATTCAGATTGAAGAAAAAACAATACTAAATTATTGATTAAGCCCATTTAATAAAGCAAAAGAGGCATTACACGAAAGGTAACTCTATTAAAACAGGTATAAAAATAAATGTAGATTACTGAACCTAACACTCGATATTTTTGACTAAATGAATAATAAAATATGACAACCAGCTCACATTTTTAAATAAAATAATGTTTTAAATCAAAAGCATGTGTTGAATTTTTATTTAAAAAATAAACTTAAATCGATTACAATTAAACAATTTTAATATTTACGAATAATAAAATGCACATGAATTTTACAATAACGGATGATCAAAAGCATACCGATGCAAGGCCAATACAAGTAGGGTGGTTCTTAATAGATGATAAGACATCAATTCATTTTGAAGCGCCTTATCGCATGAGAGAGGAATCATAAACTAAACATGTCAATTCTGCCAGTCGTTGTCCTGCAGTATTGCAGCTCAAAAGTCGTTACTTTGTCATTAATTGAAAGTTAGCAAATCATGGTACAAGGGTGGATGAAAAGGTAGTGATCTCCCTCGATTACAGCTCTTATATATGTATTGTAAAAATAGACGTAGTCCCTTGAGGGACGCGTTCTGCAAAAGGTTATCTAATGAAAAAAATGCTTAAAGATCTACAGTTATCATTCGAAGCGTGGGTATCTCCTCAGGACATCGCTTTTATTCATCAGGGACAATCTGCTTTTTAGTGAAGCTAACTGCTTATGATTACTCTATCTATGGCGGTTTGGATGGGAAAGTGACGGTAATTTCTCCAGATACCATCCGGGATGAAGTTAAACAAGATCAGTTTTATTATCGTGTTTACATCCGTACTGACCATGATCAGCTGGTAAATAAAGCCGGGCAAAAATTTTCAATTACACCGGGAATGATTACAACCGTTGATATCCGGACTGGAGAAAAGACCATACTAGATTATTTGTTAAAACCGTTTAATAAAGCTAAAGAAGCTTTGCGGGAACGATAATATTAAATTTATATAAAATCCTAAAGGCTCAATTATATTCTAATTTAAAGGAGATATTATGCTTAAGATTTTATTATTTATATTTTTTAGTTTACTTTTGGGAGGGTGTATGAATCATGATGAAAAATTTGATATTGAACTGATTTCTAACAAAGGAAAAAAATTAAAGTTAAGTCTGAAAAAATGTTTTTTTGATATGAAAAGATTAGAAAGTGGTCCTTTTTCATATGTATATTTAAAATTCCCGTTATATACATTTTCTGGGAACTATACAGGAAATTACCAGTGCCTAAAAAAATCAAATGAGTTGAAAGCAATTCTAGAAATATCTCAGAGTCCCAATATAGATTTTGGTGATAATATCATAAAAAATAGTAAGGGTTATTGGCTAAGATCCCTTAACCTTGATGATAAATATCTTTTGGAGAGGAGGGGGAATATATCAATTTATAAGTTTGGGGTTAATAAAAATGTCATTGTAATAGATGATAGTTTCAATAGTGATAAAATTAATATGTTTATTTTTTATGTACCATATTCTAGTTTTTTGAGAGGGCAAAAAAATGGTTTTACTGATAAATTTAATATTCTTTCAATATTAAATGATGATTTTAAAATTAAATATGATGTCTATAGTTCAAATTTTACAAGTGATAATGAAAAAATATACGGTGTTGATGTAAATACAGGTTTTATAGATGATTTTAGAGATTTGATTCAAAATCAAAGAGATATATTGGATAAACCAGAAATTATAAATAAATTTGTAGAAAATAATGAGCGAGTTATTTCTTTTATTAAAGCTCACAATCAAGGGGAACTTAAATGAGTAATTATAGTGTAAATTATAGTCTGACAAATAGTCAAAAATTGGAATTGCAGAATAAAATTGATCAGGGGAAACAAGTTGGTAATTATGCAGAAGCTTATCAGTATTTAAAATCAACTATTCCAAATTTAAGTGAAAATACTTTACCTAGAAGTTGGAATGACCTTAGTCCTAATCAAGCTCAAGAAGTTAATGCATATATTGGTTTGAACTTATGGTTATCAACTGCAATTAGTACAAATGGTCAGTCGGGTGATTTAATTGACACGACTCTACGCCGTGCAACACAAGCTATCATGGAAGATCATGGTATTGGAAATTTGTATGATGATGCGAAATATAATCAATATTCAAATGATATGGCTATAAACTTACTAAGTGAAATAGCGACTACGGGCAATGTGTCTTTAGAGCAATTTATAGAAACGGATGCTCAAAATTTTACTAACTTTGGTGAAAATACTGGATTAATTACAGAGGGTGATTGGCCTGGTGCCATAATGGACGCAGTTCTGTTAGGTGGGGATTGGATAGATGCAAATATACCAACATGGTTTGATGACTATGTATCTGGTTTAATGGAAACTTTACATGATTTATACGTTGATGGGGCATTGACAAATCCTGATCTTTTGAAAGGGTTCGCAGGAGAACTCCTTGAACAATGGTCAAGAAAGTTCTATAGCTGGATGCCAGATGATTGGAATCCTTGGATGGATTTAAATAGGGATGGTAAGTATTTTATTTATGATCCAATTATATTGGATCTTGACGATGATGGAATTGAAACGACTCACGTTGGTGATTTTGAAAGTGCCCTATTTGATCATGATAATGATGGAGTTAGAACCGCAACAGGATGGGTCAGTCCTGATGATGGAATTCTAGTTATAGACAAAAATGGTGATGGTGTTATTAACAACGGATCTGAAATCTTTGGAAATAATTTTATTTTATCTAATGGTAGCATGGCTAAAAATGGATATGAAGCACTAAGCGAGCTCGATACAAATGGTAATGGTATAATTGATAATGAAGATGATTTATTTTCTAAATTAAGATTATGGCGTGATTTTAATCAAGATGGTATTAGTCAAACTAATGAATTTTTTTCTTTGGCAGATTTAGAAATTAAATCACTTAATCTTAAGTATCAAGAAACTAATACTTCTTTAGGGAATGGAAATTTTTTATCTGAAAAAAGTAGTTATCAAAAGTTAGATGGAACAACTCATTTAATGGGAGATATAAATTTTTCATTTAATCCATTATATAGTGATTTTTTAAATCCAATAGATCTTACTGAAGAACAAAAAAAGACAGCTAATTTAAAAGGTATTGGTCGACTTCGTGATTTACAGGAAGCAGCAGCAGTCTCAGAAGATTTAGCGACAATATTAAAACTATATTCAGAGGCTGAAACAAAGGATGCTCAATTACTTTTAATTGATAAATTGATTGAGGAATGGGGTAGAACCGATCCTGATTTTAATCCCAACGATTATTCTATGGCTGTTGCATTTAGAGCTTCTTCAGGTGAAGGTAGTGCATTGACTCCTAGTCAAGCAAATACTGCAACTCTAGGAATTCTTCTTCCAGATTCATTAAAAGAAAGTTTAAATAATGCTAAATTAAAATTAGCAATATTAGATGCATTTTCAGGTCAAAAATCTGGAATTTTGTATTATGGAACTATTGCTCAAGCACAAAATATTATTAATACAATAGATGAAACTTATAAAAATCTTGTACAAGGTGTTTATGAAGGTTTAATTTTTCAAACTAGACTTAAACCTTATTTATACCAATCAGAATATTCATTAATTGATGAATTTCATATTGATTTTTCAAAATATTTTAATGAGGTTTTTGATGAAAATCCTGAAAAGGGTTTTATCGATTTAAGTGAGTTTTTAGCCTATAATAAAACTGGTTTTTGGCCAGGTGGAGTTGTTTTATTAAACGAATATATTCAGCTCGCTAAGGAATTTGGGGAATTTGATGAGTGGTTTAATAAATTAGGAGTTGAAGTACAAGTTAAGCTTAGTTTGCAAATGGGAGGTAGTGGTAATGATACATTAATAGGCACAAATTTAATGGGCGGAGGAAAAGATATTTTATTTGGCGGTGATGGTAATGATATTTTAATAGGCGGTGTAGGTAATGATGAATTAGATGGTGGATCTGGCTCTGATATTTATGAGTTTTCTCGAGGTTTTGGTCAAGATATAATTAAAAGTTATGATAATGGTTTGAATAAAAAAGATGTTATTTACTTTAAAGATAATATCTTGAAATCTGATATAAATATTATAAGAAATGGAGAAGATTTAATATTAAAATTAAAAAATTCTACTGATCAAATTGTAGTAAAAAATTATTTTAACGGAGATGGTTATGGTGGATACCAAGTTGATATAATTAGATTTTCAGATCAGAGTGAATTAACTGTTGAACAAATAAAGTCTTTATTATTGAATCCAACTTTTTTAAATGATGTGTTAATTGGATATGGGACAGATGATGAAATTTCAGGTTTCGAAGGAAATGATAAATTAGAGGGGCGTGAAGGTAATGATTACCTAGATGGTGGTTCGGGTAATGATGACCTAGATGGTGGGAGCGGAAATGATACATTAATTGGCGGTGAAGGTAATGATATTTTATATGGGGGCGATGGTGATGATATTATTATCGGAAGTACTGGTAATGATACATTACAAGGTGGATTGGGGTCAGATACATTTATATTAGGTCAAAATTTTGGTTCAGATATATTAATAGATTTTAATCCTTCATTAAATGATATTAATATTGTGAAATTCATAGAAGGTTGGCAATCATCTTCATTTAATTTCAAACGTGTTAATAATGATCTTTTTATTATTTCTAAAAATACTTCTGATCAATTAATAATTCAAAATTACTTCATTAAAGATGGTCTTGCTGAATATCGAATAGATTTTATTGAGTTTAGTGATGGTGAATCACTTACTGTTGATGATATTAAAAATTTAGTTTTAGTACCTACAAATGATGATGATGTATTGCGTGCCTATGCTGTAGATTCTAATATTAGTGGGTTAGGTGGTAATGATTTAATTTATGGTAATGTAGGAAATGATACTCTATATGGTGGAGTTGGTAATGATCAACTTTATGGTGGTGATGGAAATGACATGCTTATTGGAGGTGATGGTAACGACACTCTAAATGGAGGTATAGGTAGCGATACTTATATCTTTAGTATTGGAGATGGTGTTGACACAATCAATAGTTATGAAGTTGCAACAGGAAAATTAGATAAAATACTCTTCACGGAAGAAATTACTCCAGAACAAGTCAGTTTAAAGCGTTCAGGTAATGATCTTATTATTCAATATTCTGATAATGACCAAATCAAAGTACAGAATTTCTTTAATGAGGAAGGGGCTACTGCTTATCGTATAGACCAAATAGAGTTCGCTGATGAAACTATTTGGGATATTGAATATATCAAACAACAAGTTATTCTTCCTTCAGAAGCAAATGATACAATTAAGGGATATAACAGTAATGATGTGTTATCTGGCTTAGTTGGCAATGACTCATTATATGGAAATGCCGGTAACGATACATTAACTGGTGGAATAGGTAACGATTACCTGGATGGTGGATCAGGTAATGATACTTATCATTTTAGTTTAGGTGATGGGAAGGACACGATCAGCAGTTACGATAATGTATCAAATAAAGTTGATCAGATTGTCTTTACAGAAGGAATTACACCAGATCAGGTTAGCCTAAAACGTTTGGGTAATAATTTAGTTATTAAATATTCAGAAGATGATCAAGTCACTGTTCAGAATTTCTTTGATAGTAATGGTGCAACTGCTTACCGTATAGACCAGATTGTTTTTGCTAATGAGACCGTATGGAGTCTGCAGACTATTAAGCTAAAAGTACTGGAGGCATCTGAAGGTGATGATGTTATTCAGGGCTACAATAGTGCAGACCTTTTAAATGGCGGAGCAGGCAATGATTCTCTTTATGGAAATGAGGGGAATGATATCCTTCAAGGTGAAACTGGTACAGACCAACTTTACGGTGGAGCTGGAAATGACACACTCATTGGTGGCGAAGGCAATGATACCTTAGAAGGTGGAGCTGGCAACGATATCTATATTTTTGCAGCCAACTTCGGTCATGACATTATCAGCAATTATGATAATTCGGCAAATCGTCAAGACATTATTCAGTTTACAGATGGCCAAGTCCAAACTGATTTTACTTTCCGTCGTATCAACAATGATTTAGTGATCCGTACGTTAGATGGTGAAAACAGCATCACTGTGCAGAACTATTTCCAAACAGATGCTTTGGGTGCTTATCGTATTGATCAGATCCAGTTCTCAGATGAGATGATACTTGATGTTGAAGCAGTGAAGGCCTTGGTACTTCTTGGTACTGAAGGCGCAGACATTCTTCAGGCATATGCTTCGGGTAGTACGATTTCCGGTGAAGCGGGTGATGACCAGATTTATGGTAATACTGGCTCTGACCAGCTGTATGGCGGAACTGGGCAGGACAAGCTATATGGTGGAAATGGAGATGATCATTTAGAAGGCGGTGCAGATAATGACCAGCTCTATGGTGGTTCAGGAAATGATGTTCTGGTCGGTGGCACAGGAGATGATCGCCTAGAAGGTGAGGATGGAAATGATATCCTTCAAGGTGAAACTGGTACAGACCAACTTTACGGTGGAGCTGGAAATGACACACTCATTGGTGGCGAAGACAATGATACCTTAGAAGGTGGAGCTGGCAACGATACCTATATTTTTGCAGCCAACTTCGGTCATGACATTATCAGCAATTATGATAATTCGGCAAATCGTCAAGACATTATTCAGTTTACAGATGGCCAAGTCCAAACTGATTTTACTTTCCGTCGTATCAACAATGATTTAGTGATCCGTACGTTAGATGGTGAAAACAGCATCACTGTGCAGAACTATTTCCAAACAGATGCTTTGGGTGCTTATCGTATTGATCAGATCCAGTTCTCAGATGAGATGATACTT